>NZ_QLOE01000008.1 GCF_003264935.1 Methanothermobacter tenebrarum | reverse complement strand
GACCTCAGGAGCCCCTCCACCAGCAACAACCTTCTCATCCTCAACAGTCGCCGAAACAACACCAATAGCATCTTCAACAGCTCTTTCCACTTCCTCTGCAACTTGTCTTGTACTACCCCTCAAGATTATGGATAATGCCTTAGGATCCTTACAATCCTCTACAAAGGTTAAAAGCTCGTCGAAGATTTTCTTTTCATATACTACTCCAGCTTCTCCAAGATCTTCCTCTGTGAGATCCTCAATGTTTGTTACGAGTTTAGCGCCTGTGGCCCTTTCAAGACGTTTCATATCTGATTTTTTAACCCTTTTGAGGGCGTATATGCCTTCGCGTGAAAGGTAATGGAGTGCAAGATCATCGATGCCTTTTTGACAGAATAAGACGTTAGCTCCAGAATCTATGATTTTTTGGACCATGTCTTTTATCATCCGTTCTTCTTGTTCGATGAATGCTTGCATCTGGGATGGGTCTGTTAATCGTATCTTTGCATCTGTTTCAAGTTCCTTGACCTCTATTGGATACTTTAATAATGCTATCTTAGCGTTTTCAACACGTTTTGGCATTGCATGGTCTGCTCTTCCCTTGTCGATTGCTATTCCATTAACTACCATGGAATCGTCAACTGATCCTCCAAGTATCCTTTGAATGTTTATGTTGTCCTTGTCTATTTCACCATTATCTTCAACTTGGAGTATCGCATCTACAACTAGTTCTGCTAATGTTTCTCTTGCCTTTTCAGCTCCTTTCCCTGTCATTGCTGTCATAGCAACTTTTAGTAGGGTGTCACGATCCCTAGCATTTATCGCTATGGAATCCAGGATTTCTATGGCTTTTTTGGCTGCTTGTCTGTAACCTTCAACTATTATTGTTGGATGCACACCCATTTCCAAGAGTTCATCTGCTTTTTTGAGAAGTTCTCCCGTTATTATGACTGCTGTTGTTGTCCCGTCTCCTACCTCATCTTCTTGAGTCTTTGCAACTTCCACCAACATTTTAGCGGCTGGATGAGCTATATCCATCTCCTTTAGGATTGTGACACCATCATTCGTTACTACGATATCCCCTAGGGAGTCTACGAGCATCTTATCCATTCCCTTAGGGCCTAGGGTTGTTCTAATGGTCTCTGCTAGTATCCTGCCCGCTACTATGTTCATTCTCTGGGCTTCTTTTCCCACATATCTTGTGGTTCCTTTTGGTAGTATTATTATTGGTTGTGAGCCAGTTAACTGTGCCATGTGATCACCTCAATATAATATTTGCAATTATCCATGGGTTAGGAGTTCTATAAATATTTTACCCACTATTGTGGCATGATTTTTGGCATGAACGTTTGACAAAAATCGGGCTTTTTTCTTTTCATCTCTTCCCCTATCTTATCTGTTATCTCCTTTTCAAGATCTTCTGTCCTCTTGGAAGCAACAGCAAAGGATCTGTCATCTATATAAACCTTTAAACTCTCTTCACCCATAGATAGTTCAAAAGACACGGTTCTACCATTCCTCATATCATCTATTATATTCTCGAGTATGGGTGGTGAAAGCTTTAGTAACTTTTTTCCATGGGGTTTATAAATCTTTGTTGATGTTTTAATTTCATTTATCCTTAATGGAGCGCACCCTACTTCCCTGATGGTTTTCCGAGTAGCCCAGAATAAACATGTTAAAAGCTTATCCTTTGGGGACAAGTCCTCCCTTAGAAATATCTTCTCCATCTAATCACTTTAAAGGGATTTTATCTTAGAAGCCGCTGATTTGGCCAGATTATAACATTTAAGTAGATCGTCTTCTGATGGCACATAATCAACTTCTATGGTGGCGAACACGTCAAATCCTGCCTTTGAAAGTTCCTGTTTGAGGCTGTTAACCCCACCCCCACCCCAACCTTTAGAACCGAAAATAACTGCGAGTCTTCTGAAGCCTGTCCTGTCAAAGGCAAGACCCCTCAGATAATATGTTAGGTCTCCAAGGCTTGGGAATGGCCCGTTAAAAATTGTGGGACTCCCTATGAATACAGCTTTGCTTTCAAGTATATCCTTTACTATTTCACTTCTCTCGTCTTCATGGAGGAAGTACATGGAAACGTCTACTTCTTCGCTCATAGCCCCTTCTGCGAGGGCGTGGGCCAATTTTTGGGTGGAGTAATGCATGGTATCATATATTATTGTTATTTTATCTTCGCATTTTCCCGTGGCCCATTTTTTGTATGCGTTTATGATCTTCTCTGGCTTGGTCCATATTTGTCCGTGGGATGGTGCTATCATTTTTATCTTATCGAGGAGTCCTAGGTCCTCTACTTCTTTGAATTTTCTCAAAACTAATGGGGATAGTGGTGTTATGAGATTTGCATAGAATTTTCTCGCAGCATCCATTAAAATATAATCATCAACATCCCTGTCAAAGCGTTTATTGTAGCATAAATGTTGTCCGAAGGCATCATTGGAGAATAGTATACCATCTTCCACGAGGAATGTGAACATGCTATCAGGCCAGTGGAGCATGGGAGCTTCAAGGAACATGAGATTTTTACCGCCAAGATCTAGGCTGTCACCTGTCCTGACTATCTCCAGCTTAGAATCTTCTAGGGTTGGGTAATGTCTTTTTAATCCTTCAGCTGCTTTCCCCGTACAGTATATAGGTATTTTATACTTTTTCCAAACCTCTGGTAATGAACCGCTGTGATCCCTCTCGATATGGTTTTGTATTATTATATCAACTTTGTCTTTGCCCTCCTTTTGGAGTGCGTCATCTATTCTTGCCATCATCTGTGAGGCAGTTCCAGGATATGTGTTATCTATAAGGGCTACCTTATCTTCTCCGGAGACAAGATAAACATTATAGGTTGTACCCTTGAGAGTGTAACCATGGTAGCTCCTAATATCCCAGTCTAGGACTCCGACCCAGTAAACATTATCTGCAATTTTCACGGCATCAGCTTTCATATTAATACACCAATATTTTAATATGCTAGAAGTTATATTTAGTTTGTGACGTTAATAAACCCCAAAGTTCTTTGCACCTTAATAAAGGTTTAGCCTTCTGGAGGTGCACAAAAAAAGGATTTATGAGTATTAGGCGCCCATTCTTCGCATTCTTATGGAAATGGGACATATGGATATTTTTCCGTTAATATTGCCAATATTCCTTTTTCAAGACATGATTCAAGGGGTTGTTAGGAGACTTTTCAGTTCTCTGAATCCAATACAAGCATTCTAGTTCAAAATGGTGGAATTGACCATTCTATTTCATAAGGGGTGGACCATCTTTAGCGTGCCTATTTTCCTTAAAGTAATACTATGGATCTGAATTAGTAGATCATTTATTGAAGTCTTTTCCCTGCTGTGGGTTTCTATGTTATTACAGTTTTCCACAATTACATTCTTGTTTATCATTTTATAAGGGGCATGTTTTCTGCAGCTATCTTTCTTCCATTCTATGGAGTGGACTTTATTGGTTAATATTGAAAAATTGGATAGAAAGCTAATTACCTTCCTTTATTCTTCTATTTCATATTCGAATTCCCAGAATGGTCTTCCACTGATCTGGCCTTTTGAAAGGTGTTCCATTTCATGGGATGCTCCATAGGCTCCGGAACCTTCAAATTTAACAGGTTCCTTTATCCTTTTAAGTTTTATTTTGAGATTTAGAGGGTCTAAACTCGCTTTTATAATATAATCGGCTTCTATAATCATCTTATATGGTCTTTTAACAAGTTTTCTTTCACCTTTGTCCCCGCATTTTTCCAGTCTGTAAACTGTCCCCTCTTCCTTGAGTATTCTCGGATTTAAGAAGAGGTATACGATTTCGATGGTACAGCCGACCTTTTCCTTTTCATCGTATTCTGTGATCTTCTCTTTCACTGCCATGAACTTATCAGAGTTTCTCACAAAACTCCAATCCCCACCAAAGCGTATGGAAAAAAGGAGTGGGATGAAAGCATCAGGTGGGATTCCCAGCCTCTTTATAACCCTCTTTTCTTTTAGGGTGAATTTTAGGAGCTTTTTGAGTTGCTGGTGTTCCAAGTGTATCATCCCATAAAGTGATTATGGGGTGAGTCGGGTGTAAAAGTCGTCTATGGCCGCGTCAACAACTTCTATTATGGCCTTGTCAAGATCCTCAGGAGATTCATCCACTACAATAGGTATATTATCAGAGTATACCACGTCTAAACCAGCATCTAGCGCATCTTTTGTCGCTACATCTACTGCTGCTGCTTTCAATTCTGTTAACATGACCTCAGCCTCATTTATATACTTTTCTATGTCCTTTTGGAGTAGTGGCCTGTTTGAAAGGTGGGTTGTTGTGCCAACGATATTGCACTTGTACTTGTCTTCGAGGTATGCTACTAGCACGTCCATTATGGATTCTGGGGCTGTTGTTGCGAATAATACATTTTTATCCTTTATATCCTGGAGTGGTTTGGGCCTGAATATTGTTGGTATGACCTTTGCATTGGGGTTTATCTCATGTATAAACTCTTCTATATCTTTTATTTTCTTTTTTGTGGCCATGGGCTCTTCGCACATGGTTAGGATGATGAGATCTGCTAGTTTTATCCTGAATGGTCCGAAGAATTTTTTAATGTTTATCATGGGCTGGTTTGCACCTACTATGACGATGTGTCTGTTTGTTTTTACTGGGGGTATGGCGGCTCCGCTCCCTTCCATGATAACGAAGTCCGCTTCAACTTCATTTGCGATTTCAGCGCCACGTTTCGCATTTGTTATGAACACGTCACCTACCATGCCGCCGCCGCATCTTCTGCATCCTATTGTTAATATTCTGCTCATGAGAGCGTCTTCCCAATGGTCTGAGGCGGCGTGCACGCCCTTGTATGCTTGTTCTATCAAGTATTCTGGTGTGATGCGTATCTTATCCCCGCGGACTATCTCCGGCTCCTCCGGGCCCCCTCGGCCCATTGCAACAACACATGGGTTATAATCTTTTTCATGGATTAATCGGGCGGCGTATGCAGATACTGCTGTTTTACCTATCCTTTTACCTGTTCCGAGGATTTTAATTGATGGTTTTTCGAGGACATCATATTCTGTGAGTGGTTGGAATTCAAAGTCTGGGCCTCTGTATATTGCACCTTCTTCTAGTACTATGGTTGCTATGTTAAACCTTTTGGAGTAGTCGAGTACTGGCTCGTCGCTTAGGTCCATAACAGTATCTGCATCATATTTTCTTATGATTTTTCTTATTAGATTATATGGGATTTTATGGGGGTCCTCTCCGAAGTAGACTGGTTTTTCCATGATCTTGGCATATTCTTCTGGGGAGGATGTTTTGAGTTTCTCTGTACCCCCTATGAATACAAGAGCTTTAACATCTATGTGTTCCATACAATCAAGGGTTTCAACTGCGGCTTTTGTAACTGGTAGATAATGTTCACCATCAACGAGACAGATAATCTTCTCCATAGCTTTCATTTTTTCAACACCTTCTAAATTGTTTCTTAGGTTTGATGTCAGTATTATTAATATTAATAATTTCGCGACCTTATCATACAGAAGTATGTGGGGGGTTTCTTATTAAAGAAGTAGATACAACTATTATCTTTTTTGTGTGTAAATGTAAAGTTAAAAAATTGGGATTATATGATTTCATGTTTTCCTGGGCGTAATTTGGGGGCCTCGATCCTTCTATGGGGAGATTACCCTTCTTTGTACGCTGGGAGATGCTTGAGTAGCCTATTTAGCTTCTATATTAGCTTCCATTTTTGCAAGTTCCTTTTTTGATCTTTTAGCGAGCTCTGATAGACCATTTACAATGTTTGGGGGTAGTGTGTCATTTCCCTGTTTTGCGAGTATTTCTGAGATGGCTGTTGAAAGTACAAAAATAGCATATTTGTGTTCCGCTTTTGTCCGGTGGATGTGATGGGGGCTGATATTAAGTGAAAAATACTTCTCACATTCTTTTTCTATGTCATGACCATTTTCGAGATATTTTAAAATGTATACTAGGAATTGATGTAGTTGTATCATTTCATCCTTATACATGGGTACCAGCCTCGACTCCCTCCATTATAGAGTAGTAATGCAGATTATATAAAACTAATGATAGGGAATCAAAAAATAACCAACTGGTACACTAAAAATCATACTATTAAGCCCCTCTATGAATTTTCTCTAATATGCTTTGGATTTATATATAATGTTCTTCTTTTATATACCTTTATGTAAATGCACAAAAAAAAGTGTTCAAAAAATGACACATAGTAAAAATTATCCGCCTTCTGAGATGATCTCATTTCCTCTTGGATTTTTGTGCAAGCCTACCATTCCCCAGTAATGGGCGAATACTTTTGGACTTCCCACCCATGGATCGAAGTAAAAATCAATGAAATATCCCACTATAAGAGGAGGTTTCTACTTTTTGTGTCCCCCCCATTGAGGGGTGGGTTATCTTCCTCTATCTCCTTACTTTAAATTAATTATTCAAACACATTATTAATCAGTGACAGTCCATATTATCTGTTCAGCTTTTCCTCAGCTGCCTGGGGAAAGTAAATGCGAAACTTGTAGCTAAATCGGCCCCTTTCACCATTGTTAATGGGACACCTTTTATCAAGTTTTATCATCTGGTAAACTAAAATCTCCCCAATGTATCCTCCATTCTTTGGAAGGGAACTTAATAGCATTGAAAGATTAAAATCATACAAAGATTCACAATAGCTAAAGAAATATTCTGAAAATTAGCCACCATATAAAAAATTTCTTAGTTGACCCCCCCAATAGTATTATAAATTTAAACAATCCTACCTAATGACATGTTTAACGGTATCTTTCGCTAGGGGAATAACCCCCCATGAAAATGGTCAAAATTTGACCCCCCTCCAACTACGTATAAAACATCTGATAAAATTAATGTTTGTGATAGATATGCAGATCAGAGAATTCGAAGCTCACATGATAAAAGAACTTGTGAAAAGATCCTCACCAAATATCGATAATGTAACAGAACCTGTTAAGAAGATAATTGACGAGGTTAAAAGAGATGGTGACAAGGCACTCAGAAAATTCACAAAGAAATTCGATGGTGCCGACATCGAAGAATTCAAAGTTACAAGGGAGGAAATAGAAGAAAGCTACAAGAAGATAGATGAAAGAGTGAAAAATGCATTGGATATGGCGGCTGCAAATATCAAAAAATTCCACAGACTACAACTCCCAAACCAATGGCTGAAGAAGATAAACAATGGTATAATCGGAGGTCAAATTATAAGGGCAATTGAGAGTGTGGGCTGCTACATACCTGGAGGCAGGGCAGTTTATCCTTCCACAGCCCTTATGACAATAATACCCGCCAAGATAGCTGGTGTCAAACGGATAATCTGTTGCACCCCACCAGCCAACGATGGGACCATCAATGAAGCCACACTCATAGCGGCCGACATGGCCGGTGCAGATGAAATATACAAGGTTGGGGGCGTTCAAGCCATAGCTGCCATGGCATACGGAACCGAAACCATAAACCCTGTTGACAAAATCGTTGGACCTGGGAACATATTCGTAACAGCAGCTAAAAAGTTGGTCTATGGGGATGTGGACATTGATTTTATAGCAGGCCCCTCTGAGGTTCTTATAATAGCTGATGAGCACGCTAACCCAGAATATATAGCCATTGAGATGATAGCCCAAGCCGAACATGACCCTGATGCAGCCTCGGTACTTGTAACACCATCAAAGAGTCTTGGAGAGAAAGTTTATAATATCCTAGAGAATAAGATTAAACATGCTAAAAGGGGTGACATCATAAGAAAGTCCCTCGAAAATTATGGTAGGATAATCATTGTAAAGGATCTTGGAGAGGCTGTTTATTTCAGCAATGAATACGCCCCTGAGCACCTTATAATAATGACCAAGGACCCTAAGACACTATTAGATAGGATTGAAAATGCGGGGTCTATATTCCTCGGAGAGCTAACACCAGTTTCTGCAGGAGACTATGGTTCAGGAACCAACCATGTGCTACCTACCAGTGGATGTGCAAGGATGTACTCAGGACTATCAACAGAATCCTTCTTGAAAAAACCCACAGTACAAATATTATCAGAAGAAGGTCTTATAACACTTAAGGATATTGTAATCCCACTTGCAGAATATGAGGGACTCTATGCACATGCAGAATCCTTTAAAAAAAGGCTTATGAGGTGACAATCATGCTCGGTAAGACAAGGAGAACCCATTATTCAAATGAGATCACAACATCACTTGACGGATCCCACACTATTCTCATGGGCTGGGTGCATGAAATAAGAGACCTTGGAGGGATCATATTCATACTACTCAGGGACAGGACAGGTATAATACAAATCACCGCCCCAAGTAAAAAAACATCAAAAGACCTATTCAAAAAGTTAAGAAAACTTAAAAAAGAATACGTTATAGAAGTAGAAGGGACAGTCAAAAAATCCCCCAAGGCCCCAGGAGGCGTTGAAATAATACCCTCCAATGTGAAAGTTTTGGCTAAATCACAACAACCATTACCACTTGACCCCACAGGAAAGGTTAAAGCCGAAATTGACACAAGACTAGACTCAAGGTTCCTAGACCTTAGAAGGCCCGAAGTAAGTGCAATATTCAAGATAAAAAGTAGAATGTTACATTCTGTGAGGGTTTTCCTCGAAAAAGAAGGTTTTATCGAAATAAACACCCCCAAGCTGGTTGCATCAGCAACCGAAGGAGGGACAGAACTCTTCCCCATAACCTACTTTGAAAGGGAAGCATTCCTAGGCCAAAGTCCACAACTCTACAAACAGATGATGATGGCAAGCGGACTCGACAAAGTCTATGAAATAGCACCAATATTCAGGGCCGAAGAACACGACACCCTCAGACACCTAAACGAGGTCATATCCATCGACATAGAAGCGGCCTTCATGAACCATGAAGATGTTATGAAAATACTTGAAAGACTTGTTGTAAATGTCATAAAAGACATTAGGGGACATTGCAAAGATGAACTCGAAATTCTAGGCAGAGAACTTGAAATACCAAAACTACCATTTGAAAGACTAGAGTATGATGAAGTTGTGGAGATAGTCAACTCCCAAGGAGTCCACCTTAGATATGGGGAGGACCTCTCAAGGGCTGCTGAAAAAGCTCTAGGCGAGATAATGGACGGATACTATTTTATAAAATCCTGGCCAACTAGCATAAAACCATTTTATGTAATGCCAAGGGAGGACGATCCAAGCAAAAGTTATGCCTTCGACCTCATGTACAAGGACCTTGAAATATCCTCTGGTGCCATGAGGGTCCATGAACACGATCTCCTAGTTGAAAAGATCAAGAAACAGGGACTAAATCCCAGATCATTCGAAAGTTACCTTTCAGCCTTCAGGTATGGTATGCCACCACATGCAGGTTGGGGTCTTGGAGCTGAAAGATTCACCATGGCACTGTTAGAGATTAAAAATATCAGGGAAACAGTGTTATTCCCAAGAGATAGAAGAAGATTAACCCCTTGAAATGTGATCTGGATGATGGGCGCATCCACGAGAAAAGGAGAAGAAATCGCGGAAAAAAGTAGAAAGATCATAAAGAAGCTTATAAGAGACAAGATAGAAGGGTTATCCCCAGAGGAATCGGCCATCATAGAAAGGATAGTTCATTCCACGGCCGACCCAGAATATGCTGATATCACTAAGATGAGCCAAGATTTCATACCTTCAACTATAGATGCCTTATGGGGCCTTAAAGATATACTAGTAGATGTTGAAATGGTGAAAGTAGGGATATCCTATGATGGGGAAGTCAAATGTTATATAAACCATCCTAGTGTTATAAGGATGGCGAAGGATAAAAACATGACCAGGGCAGCTGCTGCAATGGAATATGCGGCCTCAAAGGGTTTCAGTGGAGTTGTGGTAGTGGGTAATGCGCCAACAGCACTCCTAAAACTCATAAAATTGGCAAAAGCGGGTATGGATGTCAATTCCATAATAGGTGTGCCTGTTGGTTTCGTAGGTGCTGCTGAATCCAAAAAACTCCTCACAAAAACAGACATACCATACCTTATAACTTCCGGTCCAAAGGGTGGGACCCCAGTTGCAGTGGCAGCTACAAATGCCCTAATAAACCTCGCGAAAAAGAGAGGAGGAATAATATGAGATCCGATAGTCTATTTAAAGAGGCTTTAGAGGTTTTACCTGGTGGTGTGAGCTCTCCGGTAAGAAGATTCGAACCATACCCTTTCTTTGCCAAGAAAGGTGAAGGTTGCATGCTCTATGACATTGATGGCAACCGTTACATAGATTATTGTCTAGCCTATGGCCCCCTTATTCTTGGACATGCCCCAGAGAAGGTTATAAGTGCGGTCTGCGAACAAATCAAAAAAGGCAGTACTTATGGTACGCCAACAAAAGCCGAAGTGGAACTTGCAAAACTTGTCATTGAAAGGGTGCCGGCCGCTGAAATGATAAGGTTTGTGAATTCGGGTACAGAGGCTACAATGGCTGCAATAAGACTTGCAAGGGCATTCACTGGGAAAGATAAAATAATCAAATTTGAGGGCGCATATCATGGCGCACATGATTATGTCTTGGTAAAACCAGGATCTGGCGCGACAGCAGCCCCTGATTCACCGGGCATACCCACAGACACGATAAAAAACACTATATCAGCGCCTTTCAATAATGAAGAAGCAGTTGCGAGTATAATAGAAGATGATGATAATATTGCAGCAATAATAGTAGAGCCTATTATGGCTAATATAGGCTGTATAGAACCAGAGGATGGCTACCTAAAATTTTTGAGAAAAATAACAAGTGAAAATGGCATACTCTTAATATTTGATGAAGTTATCACAGGTTTCAGAATAGCCCCTGGTGGTGCCCAAGAATATTATAATATAGCTGCAGATCTTGTAACCTATGGGAAGATCATAGGAGGAGGATTCCCAATGGGCGCACTAGCAGGTTCTAGAGAGATAATGGAGCATATATCACCTGCAGGAGATGTTTATCAGGCCGGAACATTCAATGGGAATCCCGTATCGGTAACTGCGGGTATAACAACCCTTAAAGGATTAACAGAGGACATTTACAAGGAGCTTAATAAGAAAGGGGAAATGATAAGAAATGGTATGAAGGATATTCTAGAGGATAATAGTCTAGAATTTTATATAGCAGGGTTATCATCAATGTTCCAGGTCTACTTTACCGAGAGAAGGGTTAAAGATTATACTAGTGCCAAGACGGCTGACTTAGAAATGTTCAAAAGGTATTTCCATGGTCTCTTAAAGGGTGGGGTTTTCGTGCCACCATCACAATTTGAATGCTGTTTTATTTCAGCAGCTCACAGAAAAGAAGATCTCGACATGACATTAGAGGTGATGGAGGAATCCATTAAAAAGGCCATCAAATAGACCCTGCATGGTGAATTGCATGCTTATCTTATAAGTTTTTCGAATCCTGTGTATGTTAAAAATTCCACAAGGGCGGTTTGTGGGATTACAATGATATTACCTTGTGCATTTTGCTTAACCACCTCATCTAATAAGTCTACATACTTGCCCCTATCCCTTGCAGAGTCTAATATGGCTTTCATAAGAGATTTCACCGCCTCTCCCCTAGTGTATCCATTTTTCTGTTCTTCTCTTAGGAAGTCTATTGAATTGCCTGAGACGTAACCTCTCCCCTCCACGTATACTGGCCCTACCCTTGCCAGGATCGCGTCAACAGCTTCTGGGGTTACTATAACCACAACATCTGTCTTTTCACCAGTATTATATTCCACTATCTCCTGGGCGAGCTTCGCCCCCTTTTCTGTGTCTTTTTCCCAGAGAGCATCATGTAGATACCATTTTTTAACACCTATAGCTCTTAGGGATGGTGGCGGTACTGCAGTGGGATGGGCCATCTGCCCTGGGTAGATAGATTTTATACTTGTTATGTTCCCATTATTCAAGGTTATGATGAATGCCATGTCAACTGCTCCTATGCCCGGTCTTGGCTCGCTTGGATCAGCGCATAAGAGCAGTACCTTTTTTTTCTCCTATCATCACATTTTGAGGACTTTTAATATACATAGAGGAAATAAAAATAATAATTGCAAGAACTATTATGAATATTATGATGATTTTTTTTCTCATGGATATTCTGTTGGTACCTTTCTATTATATAAATTGTCATCATTTTAAGGACTTGTCCTCGTGTGAGCACCCCCCACTGTGGGGGGGTAAACATGGAAAAGGTAGTGGAGTAGCTGAAATCTCTTTTATATTGGTGTTAATGTGGGGGGCTTCCCCCAGTTAAAAGATTAAAATGATTAGAAGGATAACTGTGACTATAGCCGCCAATATTAAATAATAGTTGGTGTTTTTATGGGTTTTAATTTCTTTTCTTTTATTTTGTATGGTGTAGATTAGATCTTGGGCATCGTCAAGGTCATTTTTGAGTAAATTTTCAAGTGTTTCTCTGTTACTAGTAATTCCAGCGCCGATTATTTCCCCATGGGGTTCTTCTATGATTTTACTCTCTTTGATAATTTCAAATTTCTCAGAATTCACTCTTTCGGTGGTTTCGTTAATTTCGTGAGGTTTTTCTCTGTAAGCTTTTTCTAGAGAATCGTAATATTGGAGTGAACCCCCACATTGACATGAGACAAAATCAGAAGGGCTTTCACCTTCCTCCAACTTGTAATAGCCTCCACATTCACTACAGATAAGATAACCTTTGGAGTGGGATTTTTCAGCCTTCAACTGGGACACCCCCCAGTAAACACCCCCAAATTAAGGTATCATCATTGCTCCTTTTCATCATCTTAACAAAAAGGAGCGTACAAAATTATCTTATATTATTATTCATAAATAAACCTTTTGTATAGAGTATTGAGAATTCTATCATAATTTGAAATGAGTGAGTAAAATTATCATTGAGAGGCTCTAAATATGGTGGTTGTAGTAGGAGTTGGTGAAAACAAAAATGTTGAAAAAGCGGCGAATAATATAGACTTTGAAGTTCTTTTATCTTATTCAGAGGATGAATTTATCAAGATGATCCATGAGGATCTTGGGGATGCATATGTGAGAGGTTCACTAAATTCAGCGCCTATAATACGAGAATTAAAAAAGATTGGCGATCCTAAGAGGGCATCATTTATAGAATTAGATGATCACAGTTTTTTCCTCGCCCCTGTTGGTATAGATGAAGGATTCACAATAGACGAGAAGATAAAGATAATAGCCTATTGTTCCAAGTTCATGGAAAAAATAGGTCTCAAGGCTAGTATAGCTGTTATTTCAGGTGGCAGGCCACAGGATATTGGAAGAGCACCAGAAATCGACAAATCAATCAAAGAAGCCGAGAAGTTAACATCAATGATAAAAGATAAATATGATATAAAACATTATTATATTCTGATAGAGGATGCTATAAAGGATGGACGTAATCTGATTCTAGCCCCAGATGGTATAACAGGTAACCTGATATTCAGGAGTCTTGTGTTAATCGGATCAGCTAAAAGTCATGGGGCTATAACCCTTGGAATAGACCCTATTTTTATAGACACCTCAAGGGCCCAGACCGTCGAGGGCTATGAGAGAGCGTTAAAATTCGCATATAAACTTGCTAATATGAAGGAGGACGTGCATGAAACTCCTAAAACCAATCTATAAACTCTACGAATGGTACATTTTAAGAAATTTGAAAAAGGAGAAAATGCCAAGGCATGTAGCCATAATAATGGACGGTAACAGGCGCTATTCACGATTACAAGGAAGTAAAGATCCTATACAAGGCCATAAAAAGGGTATTAAAACCCTTGAAAAAGTACTAGATTGGTGTATAGACCTTGGAATAGAGATCGTGACAGTTTATGCATTCTCCACTGAAAACTTCAAACGTCCTAAGAATGAAGTGGAGGGTCTTATGAGACTATTCGAGGAAAACTTTAAAAAAGTCGCCGAAAATGAGAAGATCCATAAAAATCGTGTGAAGATCAAAGCCGTAGGCGACCTCGACCTTTTACCCGAGAATGTGAAAGAAGCTATTAGAATAGCTGAAAAGGCCACGGAAGAATACGATGATAAGATTCTTAATATTGCCATAGGCTATGATGGGCGGCTAGAAATAGTTGAAGCCACAAGGAAGATAGCTCAGATGGTTAAAGAAGGTAAAATCGAACCAGAGGACATTGATGAGGACACTATAAATGACAACCTTTATACTGCAGGATTAGAAGACCCCCACCTTATCATAAGGACGAGTGGCGAGGAAAGACTGAGTGGATTCCTACTATGGCAATCATCATATTCTGAATTATATTTCTGTGACAGTCTTTGGCCAGAATTTAGGAAAGTGGACTTTTTAAGGGCTCTGAGATCATATCAGGAACGTGAGAGGAGATTCGGCATCTAGTTTGTGGGGGTTTGGTAGGATAATAGATGTCCATTGCCACATAGACTTCAAAGAATTTAACAAGGACAGGGAAGAGGTTATAAAAAGGGCCAAGAAGAAGTTAACAGGCATAATAGATTGTGGAGTCGGTCTTGGGGGTGTGAGAAGGTCCATAGGGTTATCAGAAGAGTATAAACATTTCATATATCCTACTTTGGGTTTACATCCAGTAGACGCGGCTAGGATGGAAGATAATATCATAGAGGCCACTATAAGAGAAATAGAGGATAATATAGAAAAAGCGGTGGGTGTTGGTGAGAGTGGATTGGACTTCCACCATACAAGGGACTTGGAAGGTCGCAGGAGGCAGGAAAAAATCTTCAGATTATTCATAGAACTTGCAATTGAATATGAGCTCCCACTCATAATCCATGCAAGGGACAGTGAAAGACAAGCCTTCAAAATCATAAAAGAACACCCAATAGAAGATGTGATATTCCACTGTTACAGTGGCAGCATAGACACGGCAAAAAATATAATAGAGGAAGGTTACTATCTTTCATTCTCTACTATGGTATGTTTCATAGATCATCACCAGAAACTGATCAAGGACTTGCCACTTCAAAGTATCCTAACAGAAACTGACAGCCCATACCTATCCCCATTCAAGGGCAAAAGGAACGAACCATCATTCATAGAAGAAGCACTGAAAAAAATAGCACAAATAAAAAATATGAGCATGGCAGAAGTTGATAAGATAACAGAAAAAAATGCGAAAAAAGTATTCGGGATATGATCATCCCCCCCTAATCTTTTAGGATTTCTTTAGCCGCTATAAGAGCATTTATAGCGGCTGGGAACCCAGCATATACTGACATTTGTATTATTGTTTCTATTATCTCCTCCCTAGTACAACCAGCATTAACAGCACCACGTATATGACTTTTAAGTTGCGAAGTGGCGCTTCCAAGGGTTGTTAAAGCAGCAATAGTTATAAGCTCCCTGGTTTTAAGATCAAGACCTCCACGGGAATATATCTCACCATAAGGGAACTCAGCGACAATACGCGCAAAATCAGGCGCTATATCCTCCAACTCCCCCTTAAGCTCCTCATAGGAATCCCTATTAATCTCATATAATATCCTCAAACCTCTCTCATACCTGTCCATAACTTTATACCTCCAAATCAAATAGAATATATCATCCCCACATAATAATCTTAGGGGGTGTACAATAAATTGAAACCCTATGTTATATTAAACGCTGCCATGACACTTGATGGCAAAATAGCAACCCACACCGGAAGCTCGGAAATATCAGGAAAAGAAGATCTTAAAAGAGTCCATAGACTAAGAAGAGAATGTGACGCTATAATGGTAGGAATAAACACAGTACTCATAGACAACCCCAGACTAACAATACACAAGATAAAAGCAGACAAATCAGAAAACCCCACAAGAATAGTTGTCGACAGCAAAGCAAGAACACCCCTAAATTCCAGAATACTCAACAAAGAAGCCCCCACAATAATAGCAACCTCCAAAAGCGCCCCAAAAGAAAGAATCAGAAAACTATCACAAAAAGCCAAAATCATCACCACCGGCAACAAAAAAGTAAACCTGAAAAAATTAATGGCCGAACTAAAAAAGATGGGTATAAAAAAACTAATGCTAGAAGGCGGTTCAACCCTAAACTTCTCCATGCTCAAAGAAGGCCTCGTAGATGAAGTAAGAGTCGCTATAGCGCCTATGATAGTAGGTGGAGTTAAAGCAAAAACACTAGTAGGCGGCCAGGGCATACCCTATATGAAAGATGCGATAAAATTACAACTCAAAAAATACCACACCCTAGGAAAAGACCTAATACTAGAATATAAAGTCCTAAAATCCCAAAAATAGGGGGAAGACCATATTGCTCGAGGAAATCTACAAAAGAATAATCAAATTAAGAAAAAACAGGTGCCAGGACGGCCCCAAAAGCATCTGTCGCGTGGATGAGTTCTACTTCAGCCAATTAATGGCCCGCTTAGAAAAAGAGATAGAGATCGTCAACAGATATAATCCCCCAACAAGACCCGCCCTAGACCCGCTCGTATCCACAGAACTTGGAATCTACCGGGGCGACGACTACCAGATAGGCCGACTACTAGGCTATCCAGAATGTTGCATGAAAAGCTTTTCAGAAGAGACAAGATTCGCAATAGACAAAAAACACCTAAAAGAACTAGACGAAATGGAATTTCCAGAAGACGCATATGCACTTATACTACCATCAGGTTTCATACCCTGCAGTTTAAAATGTCCAAAAGCATGGGAGAATAAACTAATAGCCTACGTAAACTCCAAAGAATACCAGATGATACTAGAACTTGAAGAGGAGCTTAAAAGGGAACTTCCACACTTCCATCTAGGCTACAATGAATATTATGAGAAACTCCCCATCAAAAAAAAGAGGATAGTTAAATCTTCCTCCACAGATAGACTATAAGCAAGGCCAATCCTATGATAACAGCATAATCAAGCAGATGAAATATGGATTCTACAGTCGACCAGTTAGGACCCAAGTTATATCCAATGTATGTTAAGGCGAAACACCATGGCACCGATCCTATGAAGGTGTAGATTGTGAACCTTTTCAAGTCCATTTTTGCTATCCCAGCTGGTAATGAGATGAATGTACGTATAACAGGAAGAACCCTTGAGATTAGAACCGCCTCATGACCATACTTTGCAAACCATTCTTCTGCCATTTCAAGCTTTTTCTCTGTGATGAGAATATACCTACCATATTTTTCAAGGAATGGTCTGCCACCATAAAATCCCACAAGATATGCTATCCATGAGCCTATAAGGTTTCCTAGAGCCCCTATAAATGTGACCCCAAGGATGCTCATAGCACCCTTCCATGCTACATATCCACTAAACGGCATTATAACCTCACTAGGCAATGGGATGCATGCACTCTCAAGGACCATACATATAAAAACTCCAAAGTATCCTGTTTCTTGGATGAACCCAATAACAATATTACTCAAATACTCTACAATACTAAACATCAGCCTCCTATTTTATCCAACATTCAATATATACTTTTTTTTATCAGATAATAAATGATAAGGTTAGAAATTGGCTAAGGAAAGATAGTATAATATCATCTTATTCCAGAGAAGAGGTTCTGGTCAAAGCCCTCAAAAGAGCTGAAGAAGGTGAGATACAAGGCTTCTCCCCCCAAATTTTTTCAAAACTCCTAAATTTCAACCAAACTGGCTTCAAACTGAACAGAAACAGACTTTCACTCTCAAAAGTTGGCAAAGTCAAAGTGGCCCCCATCGACAGTCAAATGAAAGGAGTAATAGTGAAAAAGAGTAAAAGTGGGAAATGTTTCGCAATCTTTCAAATTGAACCGATCATCACTTACCATCTGGCAAAATCATAAGCCTTGACATCGATAAAACCGACTACCGTATTGACTGTGATGGTGTAACATTCGAAAATCCTCTATTCTTCGACAGGACAATAAAGAAGATAAAAGAAAGCCCGAAAACAATTGACAAGGAAAGGTCAAAGAAAGGGAGAAAGCAAAAAGGAAAGTATGCCAAGCTTTTTACGAGAAGCTCGAAAAAAAAACCAGAGAAACAACTTCCTCCACAAACTCTCCCATTACCACATTGACAAATACAACGTAATAGTCCTCAAAAAAATTGGATATCAGAAAAAAGGCATGGGATTACTTATACCAATCCAGAAGGGGCATTGATAAAAAAAAAGACAACACTTGGATAATATATTTGGGAAGGGGCCTTACATTATTTGCAGGATTATACTGTGAGTAAAGAAGGGCATGATAGGCTTGAAGCATCACTTTCAAAGGTCGAATTCCCATTAGAAACTGTTAAATCCTTACTTGTGGAGGATATTCATGCTAACACGCTAAAGAGTGAAGTTTACATAGCCAAACCTTTAAGCGATCCTGGAGATGTTTTTAAGTTAGCTGTGCATTTAACAGCCTTTTGTGATAATAGGTGTTGTTATGCCAAAGGAACCAGAAAACTTGGACGAAGAATATAGAATGGTAAGGAACAGACACTTGAAATTTATCGGAGTACCACTTATTTTTGCGATAATATTTTATATTACAGGTCATTATGGGTGGATGATGGGAATCATCATCCTTGCTATAATTATACATTATGCTGATTCAAAATTTCATTATTGGAACCTTGAAAAAACTGGTTCCGCCCCTAAACCCTTCCCCGAAAAGGTGAAGCAATTTTCAACCAACGAATGCACAAGTATATCAGAAGGTCGATCTAAAGCCGAATTCAAAAAAAATTATGCAATTTAAAATTTTAACTTTCCGTGGCTAAGCCTCCCTTACGATATCAAAAGGGATAAAATTCACCTAGGATACACACTTTTTTGGACTGTGTTAAACAATATGGTGGATTCGCCCCCAGATGGAAGAGTCACATTACCATTTGGAGTTTATTATGAGAATTTTTTGAATGAGTGAGGGTTGAGGCCGAATCTTATTAGTGTTTGTTTGTCTTCTTCTGTGAGTTTATTTTCTGATGTTGGCGGTACTGGCTTACCATTTTTTGCTAGTATGATCCCTCCTTTCCTTTGAGCCCCCATGAACTTGCCTGCATTTCCATTTATTATTATTGTGCCTGATTTCATGTCGATGCCTGTGAAGTCGCCGGCATCCCCATCTATTATCACTGTTCCGCCACTTAGTAGTGCTCCTGTATTCCTGCCAGCATCCCCATTTACTTTAACAACACCTTTTTTCATTAGTATACCAGTGGAAAGGTCAACGTCGCCTTCATGTATTATCTGGGCTTCCACGTCCAAGCGCGCCCCTATTGTGTCCCTTACACGCCCATCATTTATCTTAAGACTATTACCAGCTAAAACTGCCCCTATAAGCTTTTCTCCTTGGAGGCCATTGGTGACTATGTCTGTGATCGACTTAAATTTCTTATAGCCTTTTCTGTCAGATTCTACCTCAACTAGGTTGCCGATTGGCTCTTTTACCTTGCCTTTAACGTATATGCTCCCTCTTAGCATGCTTATACCCATTCGGGTGTCAACGTCGCCGTCTACGATAACATTGCCTACATCTATTGCTTTTCCTGTCCCCCCGAAGAACTTTAGGTCAACTCCCATGCTTGAACATAATCTGTGGCCTGCGTCCCCTATTATCTTTAGGGTGCCTTTATTTTTCAGGTGTTCTACAATGTCTTTGTATGTGTGATCTGTTCCTGGTATTTGGTCTTCTGGTTCGAGTTCTTCGCCTTTTTGTTGCCAATAGAAATTGTAGGTGAAATCTGCTATGCAATCTACGGGGCCTTCTGGTTCTATTTCGAGGATATTTTCCTTGCCACTTTTCCTTTTTAGGAAGTTGAACAACTTGCCCACCTTTCTCCTCATCTTATTATATTATTATTTAGGGGGTATGAGATAATAAGTTTTAGAGTATTTTAAAGGGGGAGATCAAGATGGGGAAGGGCGAGGTTATCAAGTTCTTGTCGAGTATTGGTGTTGACACGAGGTTTGTGAGTGTTATGGAAGATTCTATCCTTATAAACAATCTTAGGTTTTCAAGGTTTTCCAGGAAGCGAGAGGAACTCTTCAAGAAATATTATCCTAATATGAAGGTTGTGAGGTCTAAGATCTTCCAGATGATTTGTTCAAGGGTTTCGCGTGTACTTTCAAATGAATTAAAGCCCCACCAGAGGATACTCATCAAGGAGGGTGATGATCCCCTCTCATACACTTTATATGCTGTATTGGAACCCTACACTAGAAAATATGGAGTCAGATTGGTGACTAGACAAGGTTTTGATCTTATCGCATGCCCATTAACACTTGATCATATAATCGCCGATGCGATAGAGAAAATGATAAATGGTAAGTTGATTAGTGGTCCTCCATTGGAGGATCGTAAGGGAAGGTTGTTGTATCCTTTATCTAAGGTGCCTGTAGCTTGGATTGAAAGATGGCTTGGGGTTGGGCCAATAAAGGTGACGAGGGATGATGTTGTCCAAGAGTTTATTGGATTCTTTGAGGAGGTTCTCCCACAGTTTAGGGAGAACATGTTGAAATCTTTGGAGTATATCAGGGGGGATAAGGGGTTTATTTGAATTGTAGGAGTGTTGTCTGTTTCCCTTGATGTGGGGGATCCTCTTTTTTCATCTTCTTGGGTTTTGCTTTTCTGCTTTTGCGCTGCTTTCTCTTCCCTTTTAGGATCTTGTATTCTTCATCTGTTAATTCTAAGTACTTTCTAATCTCTTGGGCGGTTTTTTCATCTTCTAGGATTATCTTGAGGTAGGGGAGTGTTGTGATGGCAACCTTTTTTGATATGTGGAGCTTTTTTGAAATTTTTTCCGCTAAGTTTTCTATTATTTGGCGTTTGGTTCTTGTCCTTCCGAGAAGTTGGAATGATCCTGGGCCTGCATATCTTGTAAATTTTTTATAAGTTTCATCCTTTGATAGGGCTACTCCTACTCCTATATGTTCTGATGCGTAGCGCCAATATATGTAGTCTCTTGTCTGTGTTGCTCTTCCGAAGAATATGTCAGCACGGGATAAATGATTATAGGCCTTTTTTATCTCGTGGGGTTTTTCGTATTCTCTTGGGATGTTTTCTGCTGTGAATTCAAGTAATAGTTGGGGGTCTTCGTCGATTTGCATGGCTTCTTTTATATGCCTAATGTTTTTACTCTTTAAGATGGCTCTTATGGCATCGAATAAGCCTGGGAAAACATCTTTTTCACCAGCTTCTAAGATTTCGGCTCCGATCCTCTTTTCCCCTTTTGCCATGGCTTCTAAGTCGTTTATTGCGGATCTTAGGTCTCCGTGTGACCTTTTTGCAAGTTCTCTTAGGATCTTAGGGTCTGCTTCTATGCTTTCCTCTTCGCAGATTCTTTTGAGGTATGCTACTATTGAGTTTGGGTGTGCCTTTCTGATGTTGATGATTTTACAGGCTGGTTTTATTGTTTGGAGTTTTTTACTGTAGGGATCATTGGCAGTTAAAACGATGGGATGCTTTGATTCTTTTATTATCTTGTTTATTGCGCGAACTCCTCCTCGGTCTTCGTTTCCATGGATGCCATCAACCTCGTCTAGTATGATGAGTTTAAGGTTATCATTGAATAGTGATCTAGTGGTTGATGCTTCTCCTATAATGTCTATAAGGGTATCATAGGATCTTTTGTCACTGGCGTTAAGCTCTAATGTATCTGAGAAGTGGGATCCTATGATGTGGGCTAGTGTTGTTTTCCCTGTCCCTGGGGGTCCTAATAGTAAGAGTGGAGGTTGTGGTTTGCCATCTTTCCATTCTTTGATCCATTCTTTTATCTCTTCGATGGCTTTTTTGTTTCCAACCATCTCGTTGAATGTTTTGGGGCGGTATTTTTCGGTCCATGCCATTCCTATTCATTCTCCGATTATTCCCTTAGGAATGTTGTGAGGAGCGCTTCTAATTGTATTCTGGGATTTGCACCTTCTCTTATCCTGAAGTCGTATTCTCCTATGGAATCGACGAATTTTATGTAATTTTCAGCTTCTATGGATCCTTCCATGGCTAGTCTTGAAACTTCCTGGTATATTTGGTCTACCATGTCTTCTCCGCTCACACCCTGTAATACCATTATTTCTCTTAGAATCTTCCTGGCGTCCATGAAATCTCCCTTTAGGACTGTTTTTATCATTCTACGAACGTCTTTCGGCCTGGCCCTTGAGACGACTTCGTATATTGTGTCTTCGGTTATTTTTTCTTGTAGTGATGCTGCTGCTTGTAATATGTTTATGGCTTTTCTAAGGTCGCCTTCTGAGAGGTATGCTATGGTGTCTAAAGCTGTTGGTTCATATTCTAGTTTTTCTTTTTCTGCTATGTATTCTAGCCTTTCTTTTATCTGGTGGCCTTTAAGTGGTAGGAAGCGGAATATGGCGCATCTTGATTGTAGTGGTTCTATTATCCTCGATGAATAATTACATGAGAGTATGAATGCTGCCGTTTTCGTGTACATTTCCATTTCTCTTCTCAGGGCGTGTTGGGCGTCTCTTGTCATGTTATCTACTTCGTCTAGGAATATTATCCTGAATGGCGCTCCTATGGGTTTTAGGCGGCAGAAGTTTTTAATGTTTGTCCTTACTGTGTCTATTCCCCTTGCATCAGAGGCGTTGAGTTCTAGGAAGTTTTGTCTCCAATTTTTTCCTAATATTTCCTTGGCGAGTGCTAGTGCCGCTGTTGTTTTACCGACTCCTGCCGGTCCTGTGAACATGAGGTTGGGCATGCTCTTTTGTTCAACGTAGCGTTTAAGTCGTGATATTATGTGTTCTTGTCCCACTATCTCTTCTAGTGTTCTTGGTCTGTATTTTTCAACCCATGGTCCTTCCAATTTTGATCACCTTATGGTTTTTAGTATTGCTTTTTCCATTATACTTGTGGGGGCTTCTTTCCCTGTCCATATTTTGAATGATTCTGCCCCCTGGTATACTAGCATTTTTATTCCTGATATTGTTTTGGCCCCTGCCTTTTCTGCTTCTTTTAATAATCTTGTCTGGGGTGGATTATAGACCAGATCCTTCACTATGAGGTTTTCGTGGAGTATGTCCGCGGTTGCGAGGGGTCTTGCATCGATGTTAGGGTACATTCCAACTGGTGTTGTGTTGATGAGTATATCAGCATCCCCGATTTTCTCCTTTAAGTGTTCTAGGCCGCCTGCGAATACCTTGATTCCTAGCTTTTCTTTTATGTCTTCTGCTATTTTCTTGGCGTTTTCAGGTGTTCTGTTGAGGATGTGTAGGCTCCCTACATTGGAAGAAGCTAGTTGGAATGTGATGGCTCTTGAGGCGCCACCAGCACCTAATATTATGACATTCTTGCCTTTGAGATTTGTCACCTCTTCGAGGGCTCTTACACAACCTATACCATCTGTGTTGAAACCCCATACTTTCCCCTTTTCTAGTTTTAGGGTGTTAACCGCCCCTATAAGTTTTGCTGTTTCATCTATTTCGTCAATATATTTTAATATGCGTACTTTGTGTGGGATTGTGACATTAAGGCCCTTGATATTAAAGGTTTTCATGGCTTCTATCGCTTCTTTTGCCATTCCCTTTTTCACGTGGAAGGCCACATATACATAATCTAGTTTTAGGTGATTGAATGCAGCGTTATGCATGATGGGTGATAGGCTGTGCTCCACTGGATCTCCTATCACTCCAACAACATTGGTTTTTCCCGTTATCATTAGTAGGAGCCTCCTCTTTCCTTAATTCCTTTGGGTAGATCCAAGTATATTTATTTGTTGATGATGATAATATATTCTATCACGTTCATGAGAGGGGAATAAAGGTGCTTGCAAAACAAAGATTTGTACTTGATACAACTGCATTTACTGATAATCAGTTGAGAGCTATGATAGGTGATGGGGATCTCCACAAGGCAGTTGATAAGCTCCTTGATCTTATAGCAAGATCTCGTATAAGATTAAATATAAGCTGTCATATGCCCCCAGTAACCTATAAGGAGTTCACTGATTATATGAACAGGTATAGTTGTCCAGAGGATATACTTGTGAAGGCAGAGACATGGATAGTGAAAAAGACACCAAACCGTTATGACACTCAGATACCCTCCCAGGTGTTCTTCGAGTATGTTAGGGATATAAGGGAGAGGATGAACAAGGGTATGAGGATCTCAGAGGCCGCTATATGGGAGGCTGCAGTAGAGGCTATGGTAATGGCCTCAAAGGGTGTTAAAAAGAGTAAGATAGAAATGGAAGTGATAGGCGGGGCTATAAAAGATTTCAGGAAAAAATATAGGGGCGCCCTCCGTAAGGGGACTCTTGACAGCGCCCCAGATCTTGATGTTCTATTATTGGCCAAGGAACTAGGTGCTGGTGTAGTCGCAGCAGATGAAGGTATCCAAGTATGGGCTGAAAGATTAGGTTTAAGATTCCTTGATGCGTTATCATTCCCTAAAATGTTAGAGGAATACCTTAAATATTATGAATAGTCCACGGATTTGGAGGAGAATACATGGAGATAACAAGGCCACGTGGGACAAGAGATTTCCTCTTTGAAGAGATGAAAAAGAGGAAAGAAGTGGAAAGAACATTGAAGAGAGTCTTTGAAACTTATGGTTATCATGAGATAAAAACTCCAATTTTCGAAGATTTGAAACTTTTCACTTTAAAATCTGGAGAAGAGATAGTGAAACAGATATACCATTTCAAGGATAAAGCGAACAGGGACTTGGCCTTGAGGCCGGAGCTTACAGCACCAGCCGCCAGACTATATTTGAATGAGCTGAGAAAACATCCGAAGCCTATAAAAATGTACTATTATGGGAGTTGTTTCAGGTATGAGAGGCCCCAGGCTGGTAGATTCAGACAATTCTGGCAGTTTGGATGCGAACTTATGGGCGCGGAATCTCCACAGGCGGAGGCGGAGGTGATAGCATTAGCAGTGCATTGTCTGCGAGAACTCGGCCTCAAAGAATACAGGTTACATATAGGACACCTTGGAATACTCAGGGGCTTATTGGAAGATGCTGGGATAAGAGGAGGATCACAGGATAGGATAATGGGTCTCATCGATAAAGGGGACGTGCAGGAACTTAAACTCCACCTAGAAAGGATAGAAGCGGATGAAAACATGAAAAGTCTGCTATTATCCATTATAGGCATGGAAGGTGGCCTAGGTGTGCTTGAAAATGTTGAGAAAATGGTTGGGGGTTGTGAACCTGCACTAGAGTCTATAGATGATCTCAGAGAACTTATAAGACTCCTAGATGATTTTAAAGTTGAAGATTATAACCTTGATTTGGGGATTGCCAGGGGATTAGACTACTACACTGGCATAGTATTTGAGATCTATGTACCATCCTTGGGAGCCCAGAAACAGATTTGTGGAGGGGGCACATATAACCTCATAGAATTGTTCAGTGGTGAAAAAATCCAATCAACAGGATTCGCCTTCGGATTCGACAGATTAGTAGCCGCTCTCAAAAAACAAAAGGATGAGCTTTTCCAATTCGCAAAGGTTTTCGTGGCCCCTGTTTCGGATTCAACCCGCCCATCAGCTTACAGGATAGTCCAAGAGCTCCGAGAGGAGGGCATACCCTCAGATGTTGATCTCTCAGGTCGTAAACTGAGGAAAATATTATCATACGCAGATCATCTCAACGTGGAAAAGGTCATCCTCGTAGGTGAAAGAGACCTCAAAGAGGGTAAAGTCACCATAAAAGACATGAAAACAGGCTCCCAAGAGCTTGTAGAAATTGATAAGATAATGGAATATCTAAAGGAGGAATAATAATTTTAAATTTCAGGCACGAAATAGGCGGGGAGAAACTTATAATAGCAATAGCACAGGATAAAAATACTAGAGAGGTCCTAATGGTAGCCTATATGAACAAAGAAGCCCTAGAACGTACAATAGAGACTGGTATGGCCCATTACTGGAGCACTTCAAGGAAAAAAGTCTGGTTGAAAGGTGAAAGTTCAGGTCACACCCAGAAAGTGGATGAAATACTCGTAGACTGTGACATGGACGCCATAATACTCAAAGTAGAACAAAAAGGTGGAGCATGCCATACAGGATATTACTCATGCTTCTACCGGAAATTAATCCCCCCAGAGAAACTGGAGAATATAGGCCAGAAGGTTTTCAATCCCGAAGAAGTCTATAGGGGATGATATAGTATGAGGATAGTCCCAGATACAAGCGTTATCGTGGATGGTAGAATCACAGACATAGTACAAGAAGAAGAATTCAAAGGAAGCGAAGTTATAATACCAGAGGCAGTAGTCTCAGAACTAGAATATCAGGCGAACAGGGGCCGTGAAACGGGATTTAACGGTTTAGAGGAGCTTAAAAACTTGCAAAAGTTGAGTAAGGAGAATATAATCTCCATAACCTTCGTTGGTAGAAGACCCACATTAGACGAGATAGCCCTTGCAAAGGGTGGTGAAATAGATGCCATGATAAGGAGCACAGCCAGGGAACATGATGCCCTACTAGTTACAAGTGACAGGGTACAAGCAGAAGTTGCAAGGGCACAAGGACTAGAAGTAGTATACATACAACCAGAAGTCCTAGAATATGATAAACTCGAAATAAGCAAATACTTTGACAAAGACACAATGTCAGTCCACCTAAAAGAGAACGTTGTCCCCATGGCAAAAAAGGGAAAACCAGGGAAAATAAAACTTGTCAAGATAGGGTCCAAACCACTTAAACGTTCAGAAATCCATAGGATGGCCCGTGAAATAGTTGAAAGGGCCAAGAGCGACTTGAAAAGTTTCATTGAAATAGAAATGGAAGGCGCCACAGTCGTCCAATTCCGCGAATATAGAATATCCATTGCAAGACCCCCATTCTCAGAGGCCATGGAGATAACAGCTGTAAGACCAGTTGCAAAGGTTTCACTCGAAGATTATAGTTTATCAGACGAACTAATGGAACGTTTAAGGGACACGGCCAAGGGTATAATAATCGCAGGGGCCCCAGGCGCTGGGAAGAGCACATTTGCCCAGGCAGTTGCCGAATTCTTCAGCAAGGAGATGAACGCCATAGTCAAAACTATGGAATCCCCAAGGGATTTACAAGTAGGGGATGAAATAACACAATACGCCCCAATAGAAAGGGACATGCAAAAAACCGCGGACATACTACTCCTCGTAAGACCAGACTACACAATATATGACGAACTGCGGAAAACAAGAGACTTTAAGATATTCGCTGATATGCGCCTTGCAGGTGTGGGCATGGTGGGTGTGGTCCACGCCACCAGACCCATAGACGCCATCCAGAGGATAATAGGACGAGTAGAACTTGGAATGATACCCTCAATAGTAGATACAACCATCTTCATCGAAGATGGGAAGATAAAAGCAGTCTATGACATTTCATTAACAGTTAAAGTGCCAACTGGCATGGTGGAGGCAGACCTTGCAAGGCCAGTTATAGAAATCAGAGACTTTGAAACAGGAGAGTTAGTATATGAGATTTATACTTATGGTGAACAGACCATAGTGATGGAAGTTTCTACTGTAGCTGGAAGGAAAACTCCAGCCCAGTTAATCGTTGAGAGAGAAATTGAAAAGGAGTTCAGCAAAAGGTTACCCCCTGGTAAGTTCAAGGTAGAACTCGAATCTGATGAGAGGGCGAGAGTATGGGTTGAGGAAAAATATATACCCCAGATTATAGGCAAGAAGGGTAAAACCATCGAGGAGATCGAAAATAATATAGGAATAAGCATCAACATAGAACCACTCAAAAAGGTAGAGGAAAAGGGTCTGATAAAAGTCCCAGTGGATATATCTGGGAATTATGTGGTACTAGAATTTGGTAAAGATTCTATAGGAGTATCCTATGATATACTAATAGATGAAGAATACTTGTTCACGGCCACCGTAGGTAAAAGGGGTACTATAAAGATAAAAAAGGATATTGAATTGGCAGAGATGATATTAGATGCGGTTAAAAAGGGCGTGCCAATAAAAGCCCGTGTAAGATCGGAAACATAATATGGGGGTATTCTTTGGATTTTGGAGTTTCAACATTGGCCTTGCACCCAGCACCACCTAATGTCACCTTGGAATACATAGAAGGACTCGGGATCAGCTATTGTGAAATAATCAACGAATACCCACTGGATAGGATAGAGGAGGATCTAACAGGCTCATACTCCCTCCAATACATAGTACATGCTCCGATTTCTGATGTTAACATAGCCTCCCCCAACAATAGGATAAGAAGATCATCAATAATGGAGATAAAATCCTCACTGGACCTGGCAGCGCACCTAGACTCAGACAAATTAATATTACACCCAGGTAGTGTACCATTCCTTGCAAGAGTATACAAGGATAGAATATTAGAATATAATTTCAAATCCCTCAAAGAACTTAAAAATTATGCCGATGATCTGGGCGTGACACTCTGCCTCGAAAACATGCCAAGAATGGAAAAATACCTCTACAATAACTTAAAAGAACTACAAAGACTAGTAGAGGAACTTGGAATCATGGCCACCCTTGATATAGGCCACGCCCACACAATGGGTCACACAATCAAAGACATTAAAATGGGACTAATAGGCCATATACACCTTTCAGATAACGATGGCATAGAAGATTCCCATAACGCCCTCGGAACAGGGAGCATAAATTTCCCTAAAGTATTCGAGAACCTTAAGGGATATGATGGTATCTTAACAATTGAAGTGAAGAGTAAAGATGAGTTAATTGAAAGTTTAAATTTCCTTGAAAAATTAAACCTAATCTAAGGTGATGTACAATGGATGGGAAAATTGCTATAATAGGCGGAACCGGAGACCAGGGCATGGGATTGGCCCTAAGATTAGCGATGGCGGGTGAAAATGTTATAATAGGCTCTAGGGATGCTAAAAGAGCCCAGAATACCGTGGATGAGATAAAGGAGATGACAGGGGATCCCAGGTTGAAATTGGAGGGTATGAAAAATGAGGACGCTGCCAGACTAGCAGATCTCATAGTATTAACAGTACCATTACATGCTCAGATGGTAACCCTAAAGTCTATAAAAGAGCATGTAAAGGATAAGATCTTTATAGATGCTACAGTACCCCTTGAAAGTTCAATCGGCGGCTCCGGTGCAAAATACCTTGACCTCTGGGATGGTTCAGCCGCTGAAAGATCCGCGAAATTCCTAGAAGATGCGACCGTAGTATCAGCATTTAACAACATAAGCGCCTATAGCCTACTAAACTTCAAAGAGGATGTAGAATGCGACTGCCTCATAACATCAGACGATGAAAAGGCCAAGAAGGTTGTGATAGAACTTGCAGAGAAAATACCAGGGGTCAGAGGTATAGACTGCGGACCCTTGGAAAATGCTAGGATAATCGAGAAGATAACACCACTACTCATAAACCTAAACATGAAAAATAAGATAAAAAATGCTGGCATAAGGATAACAAACATCTAAAGGGGAATCCCATGTATCTCAATGAAACCATAGAAAAGATAATAGAACATACACAAAATGTTGTGAAAAGAATCAAAGAAGAATACCAAAACCTAGATAAGATCCTGAACCTACTCGCAAAATCAAAATCCATATTTATACTGGGAAGTGGCAGGTCAAAACTAGTAGGTGAAGCATTTGCAATGAGACTAGCACAACTAAGACTAAATGTCCATGTAATCGGAGACTCTACAACAATATCACCCAAGAAAAAAGATCTTATTATAGTCATTTCAAGTTCTGGGAGTACAAGCTGCATAGTAAAAGAAACCCAAAGATTGAAAGATAAAGGTGCTAAGATCATTGGAGTGACAGCAAATGCAGAATCAGAACTTGCAAAGGGATTATCTGAGGCCATAATAGATGTAGGGCCATGGAGAGATTACAATAAGGCGATAAGTGAAGGGAATCAAACTGATGAAGTACCCCTTGGAACATTATATGAGGATACAAGCCTCCTAATATTAGATGGTATAATATACGAGTTAATGAAGAAAATGGGGAAAAAAGAAAAGGACCTTGCAGAAGCACACTATTAGAGGGTGAGAAGGCTTGGATGGTCAACTTGCAGGTAACACAGTAACAGTACAAGGGGATCCCACGGCTTTACGCCTAAACCAGAAAAGCCACTATGGCAACCTAGAAGGCGACCAATTAAAACTTTCACTAGTGGAGGCAGCCTACCTACAAGGAAAGGGCAAACTCACAATATGGGATGGTGACAAAGAGATAAGCTTCAATGAGCTCATATCCATCCTAAACAGGCGCGGATTATACCAGAAATTCATAGTCTATAGGGATCTCCGAGACAGGGGCTACATAGTAAAAACAGGCTTCAAATATGGTTCAGAATTCAGAGTATATGAAAGGGGCGAAACCCCAACTAAGGATCATTCAAGTTACCTTATAAGGATACTACATGAAAGTACAAACCTTAAAATCCTAGATTTTTCAAGTTATGTGAGAGTCGCCCATGGCGTGAGAAAAAAACTAATCCTTGCAGTAGTTGATGACGAAGAAGACATCACCTACTACATGGTAGAATGGATCAGACCATAAAGGGTGGAAGAGGATGATAGACCCATGGAGTTCAAGCATACTAGAATACAATGAGATAATGAAAAACTTCGGCATAAAACCCTTCAAAGAAATCATAGATAAGATAAAGGATCCTCATTGGCTCATGAGAAGGGGTATAATATTCGGCCACAGGGACTATGAGAGGATACTCACAGCCATGGATGAGGAAAGAGATTTCGCAGTGGTAACTGGGATGATGCCCAGTGGGAGGATGCACATTGGACATAAGATGGTAGTTGACCAGCTCATCTGGTATGATGAACAAGGAGCAGAAATCTACATTCCAATAGCTGATATGGAATCCTATTCTGCACGCGACATCCACTTTGAGGAATCAAGGGAACTCGCAATCAAAGAATATATAAGTAATTATATAGCATTGGGCCTAGACCTTACAAAGGATAACATTCACGTATATTTGCAATCTGAGAATCTTGTAGTGGAGGATCTCGCTTATATATTCGCAAAAAAGGTTAACTTTAACGAGTTAAGGGCCATATATGGTTTCACTGGTTCGACTAACATGGCACATGTTTATGTTCCGCTTATACAAGTCGCTGATATACTACACCCCCAATTAGAGGAGTATGGGGGTCCAAGACCAACCCTTGTACCAGTGGGGCCTGACCAGGACCCTCACATACGTCTTACGAGGGATATAGCGTCCCGTTTTGAGAAAAGGTATGGTTTCATCCTCCCCTCTTCCACCTATCATAGGTTTATGAGGGGTCTTACTGGAGGTAAAATGTCAAGCAGCAAACCAGCCAGCGCAATATTTTTAACAGATTCCCTTGAGGAGATCGAGTGGAAGATCAGAAATGCTAAGACTGGTGGGAGGGAAACCTTAGAGGAGCAGAGGAGACTCGGCGGGGTTCCAGAGGATTGTATAGTATATGAGATCCTATTATATCATATGCTAGGCTCTGATAAAAAGCTTGAAAAGATGTATGAGGATTGTAGGAACGGCACGCTTATGTGTGGTGAATGTAAAAATAATGTCGCAGATTATATGCGGAGATTTTTTGAAGAATTTTCAAAGAAGAGGAAAAGAGCCGAGAAAATCGCAGAATCCATACTTGACAAGGTGCAATCATGAATATCATAGAACTTTATAGGGAAAATAGAAACTATCTTATCATATCCGCGCTGATATTTGTAGGAGCATTCTTTATAGGATACTTCCTTTCAGGATTTCTAGATATTCTTCTAGCCCCTATCATGAGAGAGTTTAAGAAGAGTGTCATAGAAGAGGGTATCACCATATTCTCCATATTCTCACATAATTTGCAGGCCATCATATTATTGTATCTCGGTGGTTTGTCTTTGGGCATCTTCACTGGCTTATTCCTCGCGCTTAACGGATTATTTATGGGATATTTCGCCACAAAGGTTCCAATGGTTGATTTCATCCTATTAGTGGCGCCCCATGGCATATTTGAAATTCCTGGTCTTATAATTGCTAGCGTGGCTGGTTTCAAGTTATCAAGTTTCCTCATACAATTTATAGGGGATCTTATAAAAATTTCAGGGCCATTCACTGTGAAATTGAAAAGATCATTAAATGAGAACATGAAGGAATTTAAGGATTCATTAGTCATACTCCTTATAGCTGTTATACTCATATTTATAGCGGCTATAATCGAATCAGAGCTCACACTATCATTATATTATATAATAAAAGGTTTTATGGGTTGAGGTTATGATAAGGTGTATAAAATGTGGAATGGAGTACAGCCTAGATGAGATAATATACACTTGTAGAGAGTGCGGTTCTATACTCGAGGTCATAATAGAACCTGAGGTTTCAAAGGATGTTTTCGAGGGTAGGAAAGAAACAATGTGGAAGTATAAAGAGTTCATGCCAGTTGATGAATCAAAAATAGTAACACTCCAGGAGGGTGGAACACCCCTTATAAAATGTGATAACATAGGCAAAGACCTTGGGGTGAAATTGTATGTTAAATTTGAGGGTGCTAATCCAACAGGAAGCTTTAAGGATAGGGGTATGAGTGTCGGTATAACCAAAGCCCTCGAGTTGGGGGTTAAGAGTGTTGGATGCGCCTCAACAGGTAATACTTCAGCTTCATTGGCTGCGTATGCTGCGAGGGCCAACCTTGACTGTTTAGTGCTTTTACCCCAGGGTAAGGTTGCTCTTGGCAAGCTTGCCCAGGCCATGTTTCATGGTGCCCGGGTTTTGTCTGTGAAGGGTAATTTTGATGAGGCTCTTGAGGCTGTGACTAGATTGGCTTTGATGGGTGAAGTCTACCTTCTTAATTCTGTGAATCCTTTCCGTTTGGAGGGTCAGAAGTCCATTGGGTTTGAGATAGTTGATGAATTGGGTTGGAGATCTCCTGATCGCATTATATTACCTGTGGGTAACGCTGGTAACATATCCGCGATATGGAAGGGTATCAGCGAATTCTACCAGGCCGGTTTTATTGATGAGAGGCCTATGATGGTTGGTATACAGGCTGAGGGTGCTTCTCCTATCGTTAAAGCTTTTAAGAAGGGTGAGATGGAGATAGAAGTTGTTGAGAACCCTGAAACTGTTGCAACAGCTATACGTATAGGGGCTCCTGTGAGTTATCGTAAAGCTCTTCGGGCCATTTATGAGTCTGAAGGACTCGCAGAGTCTGTGAGTGACGAGGAGATTTTGGAAGCTCAGAAGCTCTTGGCGAGAAGGGAGGGCATAGGCGTTGAACCTGCCTCAGCAGCTTCCATAGCAGGCCTTATAAGGTTGTTGGATGAAGGCGAGATTGACAGGGGAGAGGAGATTGTCTGCATAGCAACCGGCCACCTCTTGAAGGATCCTGACACTGCTATAAGGGCCTGTGAAGAGCCAGTGGAAGTTGAAGCTGATATTAGCAGTTTATTGGAGGTTATGGGTGGAAAGACGAGTTCTATGTAGATTTGTATTTTTTGGTTGTTTCTTTTTTCATTGGGCTCTCCTATAGTCTATTGTTTTTTATGAAATCTTGGATGATAATATATTTTGATATCATGGGCAAAAAGTTCATGGTTGGCCGAGAGAATTTGCATGATCGGCGATATATTTATATAGAAGTAGTTTAATAGATCATATTTGTAAATTGAGGTGGTTGGTTATGGAATTGCCAATAGCCCCTATTGGGAGAATCATAAAAAATGCCGGTGCCGAGAGAGTTAGTGATGATGCAAGAGAAGCACTAGCAAAGGCCCTAGAAGCAAAAGGTGAGGAAATAGCAGCAGCAGCCATAAAATTCGCAAAACACGCCGGTAGAAAGACTGTTAAGGCAGAGGACATAGAATTGGCCGTTAAAAGGATATAAACTCTCTTAATTTTTTCATTTTTTCTTTTCCCGGGGGAAAGTTTTATAAATGATAAAACTAGAATAATATTATTCAGTTCTAATTTTTTTTATTAGAAAAATTTTATATATTCCCATTAATATAAAAGGGTACTCACCAGTTCAGAGTATTGCCGATGGATGGTATCAAGAAAAAAAGACCAGATGAAAAAGGAGGTAATATTTTATGGCAAAGCCAATCTATGTAAAATTTGACGTGCCAAAAGAATTAGCTGACAAAGCCGTTGAGGCGTTAGAGATAGCGAGAGACACGGGTAAGATAGCTAAGGGGACCAATGAGGTCACCAAAGCAGTTGAAAGGGGAGTTGCACAACTCATCTTAATAGCTGAGGATGTTGACCCGCCAGAGATAGTAGCCCACCTACCAGTCTTGGCAGAAGAAAAAGAAATACCATACGTATACTTACCCACAAAAGACGAACTAGGAGCAGCAGCTGGCTTAAACGTGCCCTCAGCATCTGCATGCATAATAGACCCTGGAGAATCAGAAGAACTAATAAAAGAAGTGATAGAGAAGGTCGAAGAACTCAAAAAATAGCATAGGTGATAATATTGGAAGAAGCAACCCCAGCAGAAGTCATCGAAGTCCTAAAAAGGACCGGGATGACAGGGGAAGTACTACAAGTAAAATGTAGAATACTAGAAGGAAGAGACAAAGGCAGAATACTCACAAGAAACGTGATGGGACCAGTAAGAGAAGGCGACATACTAATGCTACTGGACACCATCAGAGAAGCCAAAGAAATCAAAGCACCCTAAGGTGTAAAGCCTATGAGAACATGCTCATTCTGTAACCAAGAAATAGAACCAGGAACCGGGAAAATGTTTGTGAAAAGAGACGGTACAGTATACTTCTTCTGCAGCAGCAAATGCGAAAAGAACATGCTAAAACTCAAAAGAGTCCCCAGGAAAACCAAATGGGTCACAAAGAAAAAATAGTGATATAAAATGGAGAGAACATTCATAATGTTAAAACCAGACGCCATCCAAAGAAGACTAACAGGAAAAATCATAACAAGACTCGAAGAAAGAGGACTTAAAATAGTCGCTGCCAAGATGCTACAAATCACAAGAGAACTAGCAATGGAACACTACCAAGAACACAAAAACAAACCATTCTTCAACAACCTCATAGACTACATAACATCGGCACCAGTACTGGCACTAGTAATAGAAGGCGAAAACAGCATAAAACTGACAAGAAAGATAGTCGGAGCCACCAACCCACAAGAAGCAGACCCAGGCACCATAAGAGGAGACTTCGCACTCCACACAGGAAGAAACATAATACACGCATCAGATTCGCCCAAATCAGCCGAAAGGGAAATAAAACTATTCTTCAACGAAGATGAAATCTACGATTATACCATGCCAGACGAAAAAATAATATACGAACCTGGAGACTAAACAAAATGAAAATAAGATCGCCCATAGTATCAGTCCTCGGCCACGTGGACCATGGCAAAACAACCCTACTAGACCATATTAGGGGAACCGCCATCGCCACCAAAGAAGCCGGGGGCATAACACAACACATAGGGGCGACGGAAATCCCAATAGAAACAATAAAAGAGATATGTGGCAAATTCCTTGAAAGATTCTCCATAAAAGAAAAATTACCAGGCCTATTCTTCATTGACACACCAGGCCATGAAGCATTCACAACCCTCAGGAGAAGGGGCGGAGCACTAGCAGACTTAGCCATACTAATCGTGGACATCAACGAAGGCTTCAAACCCCAAACCTATGAGGCTCTAAACATCCTCAAAATGTACAAGACACCATTCATAGTCGCGGCGAACAAAATAGACAAAATCCCCGGATGGCAAGTCCACGAGGACATGCCATTCATGGACACATTCCCATTACAAGCTGCCAACGTCCAAGAGAAGCTTGAAACAAGAGTATATGAGCTTGTCGGCAGCCTCCACGAGGAAGGTTTCGCATCTGAACGCTTCGACAGGATAACAGACTTCACAAGCCAAGTAAGCATCATACCCATAAGTGCAAAGACAGGTGAAGGCATCCCAGAACTCTTAACAATGCTCATGGGCCTTGCACAACAATACCTCAAAAAACAGTTAGAGATAGAACCCAATGCACCAGCCAAGGGCACAGTACTAGAAGTCAAAGAGGAAAAAGGACTGGGGACAACATTAGACGCGGTTATCTATGATGGTATAATCAGGGAGAACGACCAGATAGCCCTAGTAACCGTAGATGATATTATAATAACGAGGATAAGATCACTACTAAAGCCAAGACCCCTTGAAGAGATGAGAGAAACCCGGAGAAGATTCCAGAAAGTAGATGAGGTTGTGGCGGCCGCGGGTATAAAAATAGTAGCCCCGAATATAGATGATGTTATCCCTGGCTCGCCCCTGAGGGTTATACGAGATGATATAAAATCTATAAAGGATGAACTACAAAAAGAGATAGAGGATGTTAAGATAGCCACAAAAGATGAAGGCATAATCGTCAAAGCCGACACTCTAGGTTCCCTTGAAGCCATGATAAAGCTCCTAGAAGATATCAAAGTGCCTATAAAAATTGCTGATATAGGTGATGTTTCAAGGAAAGACGTTGTCAATGCACAGATCGCAAAACAAGAAAACGAACTCTATGGTGTTATAATAGCCTTCAATGTAAAAGTTCTACCCTCTGCCATGGAAGAAATCAAAGCTTCAAAGATAAAACTATTCCAGGGGAATGTAATCTACAAATTAATGGAAGAATACGAGGACTGGATGGAGGAAATCAAGGAGAAAAGGAAGAAAAAATGGATGGAGACCATCATAAGACCTGCTAAGATCAGAATAATACCCAAGTTAGTGTTTAGACAGAGCAAACCAGCCATAGCAGGTATAGAAGTTCTCGCCGGAACCATAAAACAAGGCTACCCCCTTATGACAAGTGAAGGCAAATCCCTTGGTAGAGTAGCTAGCATGCAAGACAAGGGCGAAAGCAGAAAATCCGCTAAAGTCGGGCAGAAATTAGCAATGGCAATAAGTGACGCCATATTCGGGAGGAACGTCCATGAAGGTGACATACTCTACGTTGACATCCCAGAGAAACACTATAGAATCCTCATAGACAAACTCAAAAACGATCTTACAGAAGACGAATATGATACGCTCCAAGAAATAGCTGAAATCAAAAGGAAAATGGACCCAACATGGGGGATCCAAAAATAGTTATGGGAGGGAAGATTACAGTGCCTTTCAAAATAGTAATCTCCGATAAAGAAAAAAGCATCCAAATGGAAACAGACCCCTCACAGGAGAGAAAACTCATAGGACTCGCAATAGGGGACGAATTCGAAGGTTCAATAATCGGACTAAAAGGTTACAAGTTAAAAATAACCGGTGGAAGCGATAAAGACGGTTTCCCAATGAGAAAGGATATACCAGGCCCCAGACGGGTTAGAAGTCTAGTCTCGGCCGGCCCAGGTTACAAGCCAAAGCGCAAGGGTGAAAGAAGACGCAAAACCTTAAGGGGTAACGTTATATCCGAGGATATCGTTCAAATAAATACCGTAGTAACTAAAAGGGGTGATAAACCCCTAGAAGAACTTATAAGTTCAGAGGAAGAATAAAAAAACTTATAGGTGTATCCTTGTGAAAAAACAATCCGAGATAAATATTGGCCTTGTAGGGCACGTCGATCATGGGAAGACAACACTCACAAAGGCTCTATCAGGGGTGTGGACAGACACCCATAGCGAGGAGACTAAAAGGGGAATATCCATCCGCCTAGGATACGCGGATATAACCTTTAGGAAGTGTCCCAATTGTCCACCACCCCAATCCTACACAACAAAGGAAAAATGTGAATACTGCGGTTCCGAGACAGAATTTTTAAGGAAAGTATCATTCGTAGATGCTCCAGGCCATGAAACACTCATGGCGACAATGTTATCCGGCGCCGCTATCATGGACGGTGCAATACTCGTAATAGCAGCTAATGAACCTTGTCCCCAACCACAGACAAAGGAACATCTCATGGCCCTCGATGTCATAGGAGTTAAAGATGTTATCGTAGTCCAGAACAAGATAGACATAGTATCAAAGGAAAGGGCCATAGAAAATTATAAGGAGATCAAAGAGTTCGTGAAGGGCACATGTGCAGCTGATGCGCCGATAATACCCGTATCAGCCCAACAAGGGGCTAACATCGACATATTAATCCAGGCAATAGAAGAAAATATTAAAACGCCTAAAAGGGATCTTAAAAAACCGGCTAGGATGTACGTAGCCCGTTCTTTTGATATAAACAAGCCAGGAGCCACCCCGGACCAATTAAAGGGTGGGGTTATCGGCGGATCACTGATACAGGGCAAATTCCGGGTCGGGGACGAAATAGAGATAAAACCTGGAATACAAGTCAAAAAGGATGGTAGAGCATCATGGAACAGCCTCTATTCAGAGATAGTCGGGTTAGTTGCAGGTGGGGAGCCAATGGAAGAAGTTGGACCAGGAGGCCTTGTAGGTGTGGGTACAAAATTAGATCCATCACTTACAAAAGCAGATTCCCTATCAGGTTCAGTGGTGGGCGAACCAGACACACTACCACCTGTTAGACACAATCTCACCATTGAAACACACCTATTAGAGAGGATCGTTGGCACAGAGGAAGAGGCAAAGGTTGAACCTATAAGGACAAATGAACCCCTTATGATCAACGTGGGGACAACAACCACAGTAGGTATTGTAACCTCTGCGAGGGAAAACGATGCTGATATCACATTAAAGTTACCAGCCTGCGCAGAGGATGGTCAGCGAATAGCATTATCAAGGCGGGTAGGTGCAAGATGGAGGCTGATAGGATATGGTATCATCAAATAGGATCATCATCGACACAAATTTTTTATGATACCATTCCAGTTCAAGGTTGATATCATCTCTGAACTGGAGAAAATAGCACCCAATGGCGAATTTATCATCCCATCATTCGTAATAGACGAACTCAAAAAGATTAAAATGAAATCCAAGGGGAAGGATAGGATCGCCGCGCGAATAGCCCTCAAATTAGCGAAAACAGGACCTTTCAAAATCGTCAACCTCCCCCTGAATGAGGGTGAAAGCGTGGATGATGCGCTAATACGCTTATCAGATATACTATGCACAAATGATAAAGAACTTAGAAAAAAGGCGCGCAGAAAAGGCGTGCCAGTCATTTACCTACGACAGAAAAAATATCTCACCATCAACGGATACATCACATAAAAAAATGGATAATGGGAGGAGTAGAATATGAATCTCTGGAAGGATATTAAACCGGGGCCATCAATCCCCGAGGTTGTATATGCCATAATCGAAATACCGAAGGGTTCAAGGAACAAGTACGAGTATGACAAGGACCTAGAAGCCTTTTCACTCGACAGGGTATTATATTCACCATTCTTCTACCCTGCAGATTATGGTATAATACCACAGACACTATACGACGACGGGGATCCGATGGACATCCTCGTACTCATAGACGAGGCTACATTCCCTGGTTGCATCATCGAATCAAGGCCAATAGGACTGATGAAGATGATTGACAGCGGCGACCAGGACGATAAGATACTCGCAGTACCAGTCAAAGACCCCCATTATAATGACGTGAATGATATCAGTGACATCCACCCACACATTCTAAAAGAGATAGCCCACTTCTTCGAGGAATACAAGAAACTCGAAGATAAAAATACCGAGATAATAGGATGGGAAGGCCGGCAAAAAGCATTAGATGCGGTCACCCACTCAGTAGAATTATATAAAGAAAAATACCCAGAATAAAGTTTTGGATAGGGGGATACCTTGTACTATAAGACAAAAATCATAGACACGGTTAGAATACCACCACACCGGTTTGAAGAGCCCCTAGAGGAGGTTACATTTGACATACTCAACGAAACCTATGTAGGTAAAATAGATAAGAAACTTGGACAGATGCTCACAGTAATAGACATAGAAAACATAGGAGTAGGCAAGGTTATAATGGGTGACGGGGCCGCCTACCATGAAGTAACATTCAACGCACTCTTCTTCAAACCTGAACTCCAGGAAGTAGTAGAGGGTGAAGTGATCGAGATAGCGGAATTCGGTGCATTCGTCAGGATAGGACCCATGGATGGTCTAGTCCATGTTTCACAGGTTACAGATGATTTCATAACATATGATGCCAAGAAGCGCGTCCTAGTCGGTAAAGAGACTAACAGGAGACTCGAAGAAGGCAACCGTGTAAGGGCCAGGATAGTCTCATTAAGCCTTAAAGAAGAAGGGAAGATAAAGATAGGCCTCACCATGAGACAGCCAGGACTTGGAAGGCTTGAATGGATTGAAGAGGAGAAGAGGAAGAGTAAAAAATGACACTCAAAGCTTGCACTAAATGTAAGAGGATTACAGAAGAAGAACGTTGCCCAGATTGTGGAGGATTAACATCCACTAATTGGAGTGGAGTGCTAATCATAATCAACCCTGAAAAGTCCCGGATAGCCAAGGAATTATCAATTAACAAACCTGGTGAATATGCGCTGAGGGTCAGATAAAGTGTTAATCCTACCAAGGAGATTAAGGAGAAAATTAAAGGAACCTCTTGGGAGATTATACCCTTCACCCATGGAGGCGCCCATACCAGAGGGTGCATTTATAATCTCAGTGGGTGATGTTACAACACATAGACTACTCCAGGCAGGTTTAAAACCCCGCTTAGCTATAATAGATAATCGGGTTCAGAGGAAAGCCTCAAATTACAAGATTAGATATGATGCTAAAATCCTAAAATGTGAAAATCCCCCTGGAACCATAACAGATGAACTCTGGACAACTATAAAAAAGGCTATCAAATCTGGGGATAATTTCCTTATCATAGTAGATGGCGAGGAGGACCTTGCAGTTTTACCATCAATCATATTAGCACCAGCAGATGCTATTATATTATATGGACAACCCAATGAGGGTGTTGTCCTAATCAAAGCAGAAAAGATGAAGCAAAAAGCAGAAAATATAATTAGAGAATTCAAGGAGGTAAGAGCAGATGGAGATCAAAATAACAGATGAAAAGGAAAACCCGCTCCTTTCAAGGACTGAGATAAAATTTGAATGCTTATATCATGGAGAGCCAACACCAAAAATACTCGAAGTTAAAAAGAAACTAGTCGCCATGCTAAACTCTGATAAGGATCTCCTTGTTGTAGACGCCCTAAAACCATACTTTGGAGAAGGCAAAGCCAAAGGATATGCTAAACTCTACCAGGACAAAAAAGCACTAGAAGAGATCGAACAGAAACATGTCATAGAAAAGAACCTAGAGGAGAAAATGGAAACCGAGGGAGAAGAATGAGCAAATATAAATTATATGAAGTCAAAGAGGATAAGATCAAGAGGAAAAACCCATTCTGTCCCAGATGTTCAAGCGGAGTTTTCATGGCCGACCATGGGGACAGATACGCGTGTGGAAAATGTGGGTACACCCAATGGAAGAACAGGTAGAGGATGGAGGATAATTGAACCTTAGAGGCGGCAGACTGCAAAAAAGGATGGATGAAGAAGCTGCCAAATTCACATCATCCCTAGAATTCGACCACCACATATTCCACGCCGATATAAAATGTAACATAGCCCACACCAGGATGCTAGCCCAAGAGAGGATAATCAGCGAAAAAACCGCCAATAGGATAATAAAAGTCCTAGAAGAACTTGAAAAAGAGGGTATAGAAGCTCTCAATTTGGATCCATCAATCGAAGATATCCACATGGCCATAGAAGAATATGTCACGGAAAGGGTGGGGGAAGAAGCCGGTTTCATGCACACAGGGAAATCAAGAAACGACCAAGTAGCAACAGACCTCAGACTCGCCCTCAAAGAAAAAATACGAGAAATACAAAAAGAACTCTTACATTTCATGCAACTTTTAGTTAAGATGGCTGAAGACCATAAAGAGACAATCATAGTAGGTTACACACACCTTCAACACGCCCAGGTCACCACATTCGCACACCACTTACTCGCATATGCCCATGCATTTAAAAGAGATTATGAACGTCTAAAGGACACTTATAGTCGAGTCGACGTTAACCCTTTGGGTTCCGCGGCCTTGACAACAACTAGCTTCCCAATAAATAGAAAACTTACAACAAGATTACTAGGATTCAGTGATTACATGGAAAATTCAATGGATGCTGTAAGTAGCCGAGACTTCATAGCAGAGACCATATTCGACCTTTCAATGATAGCCGCGAACTTGAGCAGGATCTGTGAAGAGATAATACTCTGGAGCACCTATGAGTTCAATTTGATAGAATTGGCTGATGAATTCTCATCAACATCATCTATAATGCCCCAGAAAAAGAATCCGGATGTTGCTGAGATAGCTAGGGCCAGAACATCAAACATTTATAGTAATCTTATGGGCGTCCTTGGGATCTTAAAGGGTCTACCATATACATATAATCGTGATCTTCAAGAGGTCACACCACATCTTTGGGATGCTGTTGAGACATGCTATGACATGATCCATATAGTTAGGAGGATGTTATCGACGGTTAAAGTGGACAAGGAGAGGGGTTTCGAACTTGCGATTTCCAATTTCGCCACGGCAACAGACCTTGCAGATGCTATTGTGAAAGAGAGGAAAATCCCTTTTAGGACAGCTCATCAAATAGTGGGACGCCTCATCAACCATCTTATAAATGAAGGTTTAAGTCTATTAGATGTTGATACTATCCTACTGGACAAGATTAGTGAGGAGGTCACCGGGGAAAAACTCAGATTAGATAATGATATTATAAGAAGAGTCATTGACCCCATGGAAAATGTCAAGGCGCGGAATGTCCCAGGGGGTCCTTCCCCGAGGATGGTGGAGGAGTCTATCAAAAAATTGAAAACCTATATTAAAAATGAGCTTAAATCAATAACCTCATCATAATCTATATATATATCCTATTATCTTATCATATTGTATGGAAGCGAAAACTGACCCCCGCGTAATAGGAATTCTTGCAATAATTATAGGCATATTAATGATCATATACCCTTATCTTGTAGGTTATCTCGTGGGTATCTTCTTGATTGTCTATGGTATATTAAAGTTCTTTGAATAGGCCTAGGATAAGGGTTAGCGCCTCTCCAGGTTCTAATATTCCGGCGCGTGTCTCCCTTAGTATCCTCTGTATTGAGTATCGTCTGAGGTGTGGGAATTTTTTATGCACTTCTCCGAGGAGGGGGCACCCAAAAACTTCGTATCCTCTGATATTGAATTGCGAGACTACCCTTTTTACTTCTTGTTTAGATGCTGCGAGGAGTGCTGGGAGGTTCAGCCTCAGAATATCATCTCCCAGATTTACAGCCTGGGATGATGTGGGTAGTAAATCGCCGAATATTACAATTTTAATATTCTGATCCCTTGCATAATCTAATATTTTATCATTTATCCTCTTGGAGCATCTTCCACATGGGTGGAATTTCCCCTCAAGGGCCTCTTTTATAATATCTGAAAAATCGGCCTTAATATATTCGTGTTCTATTTTCAATGTCTTGGATAGTCTTTTTATGTTTTCTTTAACATGTCTTGGTAATATTATGCTCCCAGGGTCTACTGTCACGGCTTTTATTTCAAAACCGAGGTTTTTTGCGATTATTGTGGAAAAGCTGCTGTCAACTCCACCAGATAATGCTACTATAGCCTCTCCTTTCAAGTCCTCAATTTTATACTCCAAGAGATCGAATTCTGGGATCTTATCCAGCCTTTCTTGGAGAAGATCCCTGAAAACCTTTAATTGGTCTGGGAATATTCCCTTTTTTATTAAGGACTCTATTTTATCTAGTGAAAGTTTTATCCTATACTTTTTCAGGATTATATCGGTATAGGCTTCAACATGGACTCTGCCAACTCCAAGGGCTTCTTTAAGCCTACCCGCAACCCATCCACCCTTTCCTATTATAGCGGATTTATCTGACCTGTCAGGGGCTATTATGATGAGTTCATCTTTTCTCTTGTTAAAAATGGCCTCCTTGATGTTTACATCAACCCTTTCATGGCCTATCTCTTCTCTAAGTTCTTCTATCATCTTCTTTAAATATGAGGACTCCATATAATATAATAAGGGGATGATAGGTAATAAATCGGATCCCAGATACTTGGGGTGCCACTAGGTTTTATTGGAAAGAATGGGTGAAATTGTAATGCCAGATATTAGAAGCCTTCTTTTCGGGGATAGGGAGGAAGAATGGATCCGTAAAAGGGAGACAGAGAATATAATAATAGGTTATGGTTATAAGAAGTTCAGCAAGCCCCCGATTATAGGTAAAAACCCCCTTATAAGATCTAATACTGTTATTTATAATGATGTGACCATTGGAGACAATCTACGCACAGGCCATAATGTATTGATCCGGGAGAAAACAACAATTGGAGATGATGTCCTTATAGGTACTAATACTGTCATAGAGGGACATTCCAAGATCGGGGATAATGTGAGCATACAATCCAATGTTTACTTGCCGAAAAAAAGTTATATCGAGGATAATGTCTTCATAGGACCATGCGCTTGTTTCACCAATGACAGATACCCCGTAAGGGTTAAATATAAACTCAGAGGCCCTATAATAAGGAAGGGGGCGTCCATAGGCGCTAACACGACTTTTCTCTCAAATATTGAGGTTGGAGAAGGGGCTATAGTAGCTGCTGGTGCCGTTGTAACAAGGAACGTTCCACCATGGTCACTTGCTATAGGAGCCCCTGCAAAAATCAAAGCACTACCACCAAAACTGAGAGTACCCAACAGAATATAAACCATCGATTGTCTAATCCCTTGAATATAATCCTATCATTTCTGCTTTTTCGATTATATGTCCTTCCATAGCCTTTAGAAGTTCTTCCTTGGATGTTCCAGGTTCAAGGTTGAGTCTTGTGTCAAGTGCGTATAATTTGAAGAAGTATCTGTGCACGCCAGATGGTGGGCATGGACCACCATATCCTATACGTCCAAAGTCATTAAATCCTTGCATGATCCCATTTTCCAATTCTCCAACTTTCTCAACATTCTCTGGGAGGCCGTTAAGCTCTGGTGGTATGTTGAATATCAGCCAGTGCGTCCAAGTTTTGGATGGTGCATCCGGATCATCAGATATTATGGTGAGTGTGACAGTCTCCCCAGGCACGTCCTCCCAAGTGAGTGGTGGTGAAACATCTTCACCATCGCAAGTATACTTTTTTGGTATTCTCTCTCCATCATTAAATGCACTACTTCTAATCTTCAACAATTACACCCCCATATATATTATCTTATTATTAGTTATATGATAGTGATGGATCATAAAATAAATGTGCCCTCAGACAATAGAATTTTTGTAGAAACCCAAGCTTACCTTAAACTTAAAAACGTCTTAGAGGATTTGAAGTATAAAAAAGGGAATATAATACATGTTATAGGCACCCCCGGCACTGGTAAATCAGCTAACATTTACCAGGCCATAGATGAACTTGGACTCAAAGTATATAATGTAGAATGCGACCTTAAGGATTTGTCAGCAACCCCACAGGAAGTCTTCGAGACCATAATAGATAACACCAAGAGGTCATTGAACGTTAAAGAGAAACATGAAGCTTATAGGCGCCTTTCAGACTTTGATGCTATTCTGTTCGCTGATAAATTCCATGATAGCCACTTTCTAAAAGATGGTGTTCATGGTTTCAGCGAATGGACCCTAAAATCAAAGAGAACCCCATACTTCTATTTGCTCTGCATTAAAGAATACCTAAAATATAAGGAGAAGTTTAAGAATCTTAACATCATATTCCAGACAGCATGGCGACTAAAACTGGGAGATAGAAAATATGATATTTTCACAGACATCCCCATACTTTCAAGAATACTCGCAAAAATCTTGGGAATGATATTCACAGTAGTGAGGATAGAATACACGCCAAAAGAGACCATCAAGATCGTGAAGGCACACTTAGACGTTGAAGAGGAGAGAATAAAAAAATATATTGAAGTTTATGGTTGCAGACCCCGCTACATACTAGACAAGTTGAAAGGTTAAAAAAGAGAGGTTTTCGCTGCCCCCTGGGCATTGGGTGATATAATGTTAAAGGCTCTTTTAAGGTCAACTAGGATCACTTGGACGGCTAAAAATATTCACATGTATCTTCTGGCTCTTACCTATGCCCATAAGTATAATCTGGTTTTCAGTCCACTAGAATTCCTCTTAGGGCTTGTTATTGTATCAATACTCTGGGGAGGACTTTATTCCCTTAATGATCTCACAGATATTGAGGTTGATAAAAGGGACAAGTTAAAATTTAACAGACCATTCATAAGAGAGGATATAAGACCAGGGATGGTTGTATTATTTATATCAGCATTGATACTATTCTCATTGGTGCTTTCAAATTTTTTAAACCCGCTCTTCACTATAATACTCCTCCTGATGGTCTTAAATCAACTATTGTATACTCTGCCCCCTCTGAGGTTGAAGGAAACCCCTATCGCACCATTGAATAGCACAGCCACTAACAATATTCTGAGATTAGCTTCCGCAAGCATATTATTAGGGGGTCTCTCTATTATCCCAATCAGCATTTACATTCTAATGTTTATAGCGGGACTGGGAACATATCTCATGTATAAGGAGAAACTTAAAGAAACAACCATAGTATCCATAATATTTTTCCTACTCTTATATTATGCATATATTAGTCATGATATCAGCCTTTCACAGATCCTAATAGTAATATTACCATCCTTTATAGCGACAATACCATTATATCTCTCCAATATAACAGACAGAGAGAAAATGCTCACAATAGCGGATATAACATATCATAGGATGTTATCGGTCTTTTATCTGGCGTGTATAATCATCCTACTTTTTCTAAAATAATTTTCCAAGTTTTAGGAGGGCTCTTGGCGAAACCTTCACCAACTTTTTAACAAGTTCTGTTGTGCTTATCTTCTCAAATTCCACATCCTTAAAAGCTTCTGCAATTGAGTCAAGTTCCTCATCACTGAGACTTAACATGTAATCTTTCACCTTAAGATACTTACTGATCTCCTTACCTATACTTTCATGGCACAGCTTCTCATACTCCCTAAGCCTTTCCTTTGAGGTGTCATCATCTTCTATGGCCTTGGCTGCAACTTTACCTGCCAACATGCCACCTGTCATCCCAGATATTATACCCCCACCCGTGAGTGGGTTAACTTGACCTGCAGCATCACCCACAACCATTAAACCATCAGTTACTAGTTTCTTTGGCATTCCACCTACTGGGTCCCCTCCTATATTTAATTCAACTGGTTGAGCGTTCTTGGTGGCTGGACAATCCTCCACAAATTCTAGTAGGTGCTCATATGCACTCTTACTGGTTTTGGTTGAAAGGACACCGAGTCCGACATTGGCTATATCATCCCCCTTTGGGAATATCCAAGCATAACCTCCAGGGGCGACGCCCCCGAAATAGAATTCTATGCAATGATTATCCTCCATTTCAACCCCCACCATCTCGAACTGCGCTGCTGATTCCATGTCCTTTGGTTTAGTGGCTGTGTTGAGACCAGCCCACCTTGCAACCCTTGATTCGGGCCCGTCAGCTGCTATAATTATGTTCGCTTTTATCTGGAATTCCTCCCCCATTGTCTCAAGGTTTACAATGTAACCATCATCTTCTTGTTGGAGGCTCCTTGCGAGGGTTTTTATCATTATCCTTGAACCGGCCCTGGCAGCGTCCATTGCCATGTGCTTGTCAAAAACTTTCCTTTCTAGTATGTATCCGGCCTCTGGGAGTTCTACCGTATCGGATGTTAACCATACACTGGTACCGTTGGGTGATACGAGGCGCACACCCTCTATTTTCCTTGTTATCCATTGGGGGTTGGGTTTTATCCCTAGGGATTCGAGACCTCCCATTGAAACCCCCTCTGCACAACGTTTAGGGGCGCCTATCTCAGACTTCTTATCTACTAGGATTACATCAGCGCCTCCAAGGGCTGCGTGTTTAGCCGCGGTTGAACCGGCTGGTCCGGCGCCTATTACAAGCACGTCTGTTTTGATCATCTTTTATCACTCCTCTGGTTCAAGAGCCCCTATAGGACATACTTGCATACAGAGTCTGCAATCTTTACATTCTTCCTTTGAGAAAATTATGGATGTTTCTTTAACTTCTATGAGGTTTCTGGGGCATACTCCCGCACATTCTCCGCAATACATGCACCAATCGTTAACTTTCATTTCCTCGCATCCCCCTCTAAGGTCTATTTTTAGGATCATTGTGAAGTGTTACTTGGGGGTGTTTCATCCTGTGACGGGGATGGTATTTGATTATCTGGGGATGGTGTACCTGTTTCATTTCCCGGATATCCTCCCGTTGGTTGTGTTGGTTGTGTGACGCTTGGTTCGTCTACCGGTTGGTCACTTGAATTGTTGGTTATGTTAAGGACTAGGTTTTGTGTTGATGAAATGCCCAGGGCCCATCCTATTATCATCCCTATTAATAGAGTGCCTACACCTACTATTACCATCTTCTGGTCCATCCTATCACCTTAGTTTGACTTCTTTTTCGAGTATTTTGAGTATTTCACCCCTTAGGGTTAGGAAGTCTTTACTTAGCCTGTCTCTTATCCTATCTATTTCAACTTTAAATGTTCGCAGTATTCTACCAGGTCTTGCGCTTAAAACCACTATTCTATCTGCTAGGAATACTGCTTCATCCACATTATGTGTTACAAATATTATAGTTTCATTTGTTTTCTCCCATATGTATAAAAGTTCTTTTTGTAGTAGGTTCCGTGTTTGTATGTCAAGGGCTGCGAATGGTTCATCCATGAGAAGAACCTTAGGATTATTTGCAAGGGCCCTTACTATTGCAACTCTCTGTTTCATACCCCCTGAAAGTTCATAGGGGTATGCGTCTTTAAAATCTTCCAATCCAACTAGTTTAAGGTATTCCATGGCGATTTTTTCCCGTTCGTTCTTTTCTAATCCTTTAATTTCCATTCCAAATGTTACATTTTCGAGTACTGTGCGCCATGGGAATAATGTGTATTGTTGGAATACGAATCCCCTATCGGCTCCGGGCCCCTTGACTGGCTTGCCATTAGCAAATACTCTGCCTTTGGTGGGTTTTTCTAGGCCGGCGATTATCCGTAGTAGTGTAGTTTTACCGCAACCTGAGGGTCCTACTATGCATAGGAATTCACCATCTTTTACTTCTAGGTTTATGTCTTCGAGTATGGGCCTGTCTTTGAATTTCTTTGAGAGTCCTTCTATTTTTAGTGTCATGCTTGAACTCCTAGATGGTTTTACCTCTCCATGGGATGTATTTTTCTTCTAGTTTTGAGAGTAGATGGTCGATGGCGAATCCTATTAAGCCTATGGTGAGCATGCCCACCACGACTTCGCCTGTGTCAAGTAAGCGCATGGATTCCATGATAAGGTATCCTAGGCCTGATTTGGCTGCTATCATCTCAGCGGCTACTGTGCACATGAATCCTATTCCAAAGCCAACCCTTAAACCTAGTAGTATACCTGGGGAAGATGCTGGTAGGACGACCTTTGTTAGTACTTGTCCTTCTGTGGCTCCTAGTGTGCATGCGGCTTCGATTAGGACTTTTTCCACGCCTTTAACAGCATCTAGGCTATTTAGGAGTATTGGGAAGAATGATCCTATGAATATTATGAAAGCTTCTGCTTTAAGCCCGAGGCCGAACCAGAGCAGGGCGAATGGAACCCATGCTAGTGGTGGTATGGGTCTTAATATTTGGATTATTGGGTTGAAAATCCTCTCCAGGGCTTCGGACCAGCCTATCCCTATCCCTAATGGTATTGCGATCATGGCTGCCGCGCTGAATCCTGCGACAACTCTCAGTAGTGTGCTCATGGCGTGTAAAAATAATTCCCCAGTTATTATGAGGTTATAGAATGCTGTGAGTACTTCATATGGGCTTGGCAGAATATATGATGGTACTATGTTGGTGAATGTTAATATTGACCAGACTATGATTAGTATCACTGGTATGATTAGTGATTCGAGGAATTTCTTCAAAGTCCTTCCACCTTATCTGATTATGGTAGGTACTTTAGGTCGAAGATATCATCTTTTTTAAGGTCTTTTTTAATATAGCCTAGTTGTTTTTCTATTCCAACGAATTTCATGACATTGTCTATGAATGAGCTTGTTGGTACTGCTATGAATTTCATGTTCTGGAATGCTCTTTTTTCTACTGCGGGGTCTGTTCCAAGGGCTTCAGCTACTATGGACGCCGATTCGTTCTTGTGAGTGTTGAGGTATTCTGTGGCCTCTACGTGGACTTTAAGGAATCTTCTTAGCTGGTCTGGGTGCTCTTTTATGAATTGGTCTGTTGCTATTACTACACAGCATGGGTGGTCTTTCCATATGTCCCTGGAGTATGCGATGGCGTGCCCGTAACCTTTTTGTTCTGCCATGGAGACGTAGGGTTCCCATGCTATGAACCCGTCTATTTTCCCTGCTTCTAGGGCTTTCGGCATTAGTGGGACTTGCATTTCTATGATGTTAACCTCTTCTGGGTTTATTCCATGTTCTTTTAGTGTCATCTGTAATAGTACGTCTTGTATGCTGCCTTTCATGGGTATTGCTATGGTTTTGCCTTTTAGGTCTTCTATTTTTTGGATTCCTGCATCTTCTCTGACTATTATCCCTGATCCTTCTTGGTTGACTGCTGCAACTATTTTTATGGGCACCCCTTTGGCTATTCCCGTGACTGCTGGTGGTGTTCCGCAGAAGCCAATGTCTATTTGTCCCGTTGCCGCTGCTTTCACAAGATCTGGTCCTGCGTTGAATTCTATGGTTTCAACCTTTAAACCCTCTTTTTCGTACATTTCTTTTGCTTGTGCTATGAATAGTGCTGAGTGGTGGTCGTCTTTTAGGTGTCCTACTCTTATCACTTCTTCTGTTTTGGGTTGGAGTGTGTAGGCTGCTGTGATGACCACTACTACTATTATTATCGCGGCTATGATCCATTTTTTGTCCATGCACGCTCCCCTCCTATTTGAATCTTTTTTTATAGTATATGAGGGTTTCGGGTTCTTTTTTTGTGATTCTATCTATGAGTTTCTGATTTTTGAAGTCTTTTATTATCTCTTCGAGTATTTCTATTTTTTCGCGGGCTTCATCTAGTAGTTTCTTGGTTATCTCGGCTCGGTGTTTTAGGCGGTTGTTTTCATCTTCTAGGCTTTGGATGTTTTTGAGTTTGAGATCTAATCTTAAAACTTCGAATTCGTTCAATCTTTTATTTAGCCTTTTTTTCTCTTCTCTCAACTCATCTATTCTTCCCTTATATTCTGAGAGTTTCATTTGGAGCTCTTCTATCTTTTTGTCCTTTTCCCTTATTTCATTTTTTAATTTTTCTATTTTTTCTTTTTCTTCTATAAGCGCCCCCCCATAAAATAAACTTTAGTATCTTTTTTTGTATTTGAGTTCTTTGAATGTTATCATGAGATCTAGGCCTTTATTGTCTTTGATTGTTAGTTTTCCCAGGAGTTGGTTTGTGAGGGATTTTATGAGTTGCCATCCTAGTCCTTCCGATTTTTGGATTTCATCTTCTGTGAGGCCTTTGCCATTGTCTTTGTAATGTAATTTTAATTCTTGGTTTGTCTTTTTTAGTTTGATTTCTGCTTTTGTTGCATTTGCGTGTTTTATTGTGTTGGTTAATAGTTCGTTTATTATTAGGCCAATTGGGAGGCTTGTTTCAATATTTAATGTGATGTCTTCAATGTCCGTTGTTATATGGATGTCTGTTGGGTAGGCTTGTAGGGTTTTTGTCACAAGATTTCCTATATAGTCTTTGATTTTCACGCTTGCAAGATCCGTTGACTGGTATAAATGTTCATGTAAGAGTGCTATGGATTTTATGCGCTCTTTGCTGCCTGAGAGCATGTTTTTGAATTCTTGATTTTTTATTTTACGCTCTTGTATGCCTAGTAGACTTGATATGATCTGCAGGTTATTTTTAACACGGTGATGTATTTCACGTAAGAGCAGTTCCTTTTCTTTTATGGATTCTTTTAGTGGTGTTATATCTTCTATTATAGCGATTATCTCATCTTTTAGTCTGCTGAAGTTTATCTTAACATATAGTATGCTATTATCCTTCCTCTTGATCCTATATTCTCCCGGGACAGGTTCTTTGATCTTATCTTCTAGGATATCATTGATGTTTTTACCTATCAGTTCATCTGGTTTATAGCCGAGTATGCTCACCATCCTATTAGAGTCTTGGATTTTAAGATCCTTGTCCAGTGAGAGGATGATACTTGGGGCTGTGTTGAATATGCCCCTGTATCTTCTCTCGCTTTCTTCAAGCTTCCTTTGCATATGGTAAAGTTTTGTCATGTCCTCAGCTGCGATAATAGCCCCCTTGAATTCTCCATTTTCATAGATTGGCCTGGCGGTCATTTGCATTATCTTCTCATTACCTTTACATGTGATAATCTTGCCAGTGATCGTATAACCCTCATCTTCCCTGATGTGCTTGAAGTATTTTTTCTCTCTTTCAACTCGTTCATTGGCAGGCACGAAATTCAAGAACCAATTTTTACCCTTAACATCCTCTTCATTACCTTCCAGTATCTCAAGACCCCTCCTATTTATGTATTGTATCCGGGCTTTATCATCTAGGAATATGAGACCCCATGCTGCGATTTCAAGGTATAATCCAACCCGGTTTTTCTCGGCATTCAAATCTTCAATAAGCTTCCTATTTTCAACTAGGGTGGCATGATGTCGTCCAATCGTGAAGGATAATATTATGAGGAATGCTATTGCAAAACCTTGCGCTGTTTTAATGTTGAAATTGAAAATTACAAACAAGAATAATATGAAGAGGGATAATATGAAGAAGTCTGGGAAATGTTCCATTATCCATGCGCGTTCTTGTGAATATACTGGCTTTTCAAAATCTTCAAGTCTAAATTCAACAGTTGACAATGTTAATAATAGGTAGCCTATTATCCATCCAACGTCGAGTAGGCAGCCACTATAATAGAATCCATAGAATTCTCCAGCGGCAAATAGAAGATCGCTCAAAAGTAAAATTATCATAGCAACAAGGAATATGTTAATGGCCCGAGATTTCAACGAACCGATCTTGTTGATAATGAAGTCTACAAGGATAAATATCACCAAGAAATCTCCTATAATGTAAATTGCAGAAAATAAAACTTCAATTAGGGATCCGCCAGCAAGTATAACTGGTTTAAGAAGGAATATCCATACTATCGTGGCTATGGCCGCCGATATTATGCAAAAATCGAATATGGCCTTAAATTTATCAGCTTTCCTCTCTACTGGGACGATGAGAAGTCCAAGGCCAAAAAAAGGATAATATAATATGTATAATATGTCTGCTATGGATGGGAATGGTTCCTGACCCAAAAACTCAAGGATGAACCATGCAACATCTCCAAGCGCCAAGAAGAACAAACCAAGGCCCAAAAATAAAAATGTGGGATAATACTTCTGGTAAACCCTCTTTGAATAAATAGCGAGATAAAAGAACGCAAAAGATGCTATAAACGCCGTGACAAAGGTTATAACATTTATGATAGGAACTCGTAAACTAAGAGGTAAAAGAAACGCGCCAAAGGAAACCAACAAAGTTATAATGGCATAAAGATAAACCTTCTTATACATACCCATCAAAACCTTGTATCTCTATGAACCTTTTACCTAGAGTTCATCAGCACACAGATTTGTATTACACCTTTCTATAATCCACTATAAATAAGGTAGAGGGTTTCCTTGGTGAAAAATCATGGCACTGCCAATACTTAAAGATATTGTTATCATCTTCGGCTTGGCCTTCCTTGTGCTCATCCTATTCCAGAGGATGAAAATGCCCACTATAGTTGGATTTTTCATCACAGGGATGATAGCAGGCCCCCAAGTACTTGGACTCGTCCAGGATACAGAACAGATAAGACTAATGGCCGAAGTAGGAGTTATACTATTATTATTTACAATTGGCCTTGAACTTTCAACTGAAAAATTTGGCGAATTTAAACGCACAGCACTACTTGGAGGCACGCTCCAGATTCTCCTGACAATAATCATAATATTAATCATATTATCCAAGGTTGGGTTAAATTTTGGAAAGGCATTATTCATAGGCTTTCTAGTTTCGCTCAGCAGCACAGCTGTCGTTTTAAAGGTTTTGCAGGATTCTGAGCAGATAGAATCTCCACATGGGATGGTGTCAACCTCAATATTAATATTCCAGGATCTTGCAGCAGTACCCATGATATTACTCGTACCAGTGCTTGCAGGAGCCAATAAGGGGATAACACTCCCAAGTGTGATATTAAAAGGGGCTATTATCATAGCATTCACATTAATCGCCTCAAAATATATCATACCAAGGATTTTGCATTTAGCGGCAAAAACCAAAAGCAGAGAATTATTCCTGGTAACGGTTATATTTGTCTGCGCTTCTGTAACATGGCTTACAAGCGAAGCTGGATTATCACCAGCCCTAGGAGCTTTCATAGCAGGTTTCATGGTAGCCCAAACAGACTATGCCCACAGGGCCCAAGGGATAATTCTACCATTCGAAGAAATATTCTTAAGCTTCTTCTTCGTGTCCCTTGGAATGCTAGTAGACCTTAACTTTCTGTTCACACATTATACCCTGATCTTGGCCGGTGTCGCCATTGTTATCTTCATAAAATTTCTCATTAACAATGTGGTAGGTTTCCTGCTTGGATATTCTATTAGGGTTATGGTACTCGTGGCCCTTATGTTATCACAGATTGGAGAATTCTCATTTATCATATCTGAAAGCGGATTAAAGTATGGTATTATAGACAGTGTAACATTCCAGGGTCTTCTTTTAGTTTCTGTTGTGACTATGGCTCTGACACCCTTTGTTATCATGGCTTCGCCGCATATAGCTGATCGTTTTATGAAATTCCCATTACCAAGAAAGGTTAGAAGGGGAAGATATTATGAAAAACCTGCGAAACTCCCAGAGGATCATCTTATCATCATAGGCACGGGTTTAACAGGTCAAAAACTTGTGAATATGGCTGATGAGAACAACATACCATATGTTGGAGTTGACATAAATCCAGAGGTTGTTAATAGGCTCAAAGATGAAGGATACAATATATATTATGGTGATGCAACCCACCTTAATGTTTTAAAACATTTTAATGTCTCCGAGGCGGCTGTGATGGTGGTGGCTATAACAGATTATGATTCAACAGTCCATGTTGTACATGAAGCACGCCACTTAAACCCTCTTATGAAGATAATAGTCAGAATCAGAGGATTCGAAGACGAGGAACCACTCTACAGGGCCGGGGCAGATATCGTGATCTCGGAGAAAAGAGAAGCCACAAAAAGGATAACAGAGGAGATATTCACATGCTACAAGGACATCTGCAAACTAGAATAACACCCAGGAAAACTCCAATCGGAACAATCCATATACTCTGGCATATAAAAGATAACAGACCAGTCATATACAAGGTCATCTTACCCGGAAATCTAAATAGAAAGGTAAAATTTACCAGCCTACCCTTAAAGACTGTGAAGATGGAGAACCTTGCATTGGACCTTTGCTCAAAATTCCAAAGAAAAGTTTTAAATACAGTCTATCAGATACCGGCCGGTTTTGTAAGTACCTATGCTTGTATAGCGAAGAAACTTTCAACAAGTCCTAGAAGTATAGGAAGAGCCCTCGCCACAAACCCCTTCCCTATCATCGTGCCATGCCATAGGATCGTGAAATCTGATGGGAGCCTTGGAGGATACCAAGGCAAAGCATGGATGAAAAAAAGACTACTAGAAACTGAGGGTATAAAATTTGATGAAAATAATATAATAGACAAAAACAAAATCCTTCGAGAGGTGAAAAGTTGAAAAAATATCTAATACTCCTTCTTGTAATCTTGGCCACAGGTTGTATTTTCAAGGGACATTATGAAGGTTCTGGGATATCATTTGATTATCCAATGGGCTGGGTAACTGGCACAGTAATGGATCTTCCAGGCGCCATTGTAGTTGTCGAAGACTTCTCACGCGAAAGCACGGTTTTCATATTCAAAGAAAAAGCAAACACCACCCTAGAAGAAAGATACCTGGAATACGCCCAGAAAATGTCAAGAGAACTTTCAGAATACTGTTACAAACAAATATCCAACAGGACTCTCACGGTAGATGGTTCAAAGGCCTATGAAATAGTATATACTTTTGGCTGCGATCAAACCCAGACAAGAGAACAGACCCGGACAGTAATCTTACAAAAAGGAGACTACTTTTATATCATAGAGTGTAAAACCACTCCAGAGAATTTTAAAAATGAAAATCCAAACTTTGATATTATCATCAACAGCCTAGATATACTCTAATCTATCACCTTAAAGGCCTCTTCTATGCTCACCCTAGGTGGTGGTGATGGTTTCTCAGCAGGATAACCCACTGGTAGAAGCGTTACAGGTCTTAGAGTGGATGGGATATCCAATATTCCGGCTACGAGTCTTTCATCGAATGCTCCGATCCAGCAAGCTCCGAGGCCGAGTTCATGGATTTCAAGCAGCATGTTCTCAACTGATGCGGCGACGTCAAAAAGACAGTAAAGGTTTCTTCCACGTTCACCATAGCCTAGGGCGGATCTTTCAAGGTCGGCGCATGCAACGATAACAATAGGAGCCTCTGCTATGGATTGTTGGCCATAGGCTGCCTTTGAAAGTTCATTTTTGAGTTGAGGGTTTTTAACGATTAGGAATTTTCTACTTTGGAGGTTGCCGGCAGATGGAGCCCATCTTGCGGCTTCCATTATCTTCTCAAGATGTTCCTCGGGTATATCCTTCCTTTTAAATTTCCTTATACTCCTTCTCTCCTTGATAGTTTCCAAAAGACTCATCAAAACACCCCAAAGATCTATTATATACAAACTAATATATAATCCCCGCACTTTTTACAATGGAAAACATTGAAAACCCCATGATAAAATTCATACAATTTGTGATAATTGCAAATAAACAAAAAATATTAGGGGGGGCCTCAACACGCAAAAAATGGCAAATCTAACATTCTATGAAACCTTATTCCCAGGAAAAAAACAATTAAATAATATTATTTATAATAAATTTCTGTCATGATCCAAAGGATACTAGAAAGATTCAAAGAAGATAGGAGATTCAAGGATGCTATCGAGCACATAGAGACCATACCAGGAAGGAAAGCAAAATATACTAGAGTCGGTGGTCTGCCAGAGAATATAAAAGGATACCTCCTAAAAAAAGGGATGAAACTCTACCACCACCAGGCTAAGGTTCTTGAATATATCCGTAATGGTATGAATGTTATCATAACAACTCCAACAGCTTCGGGTAAAACACTAGCATTTAACCTTCCAATAATGGAAAAACTAACCCATGATGAGAATGCAACAGCACTCTACATATACCCTGCCAAGGCCCTATCCAACGACCAATTAAAAGTTTTAAAGGAGTTGGAATCCGAGCTTGGACTGAAACTAAATCCAAGTGTTTATGATGGTGACACGCCAAAAAATAAACGGCCTTGGATAAGAGCGAATGCAAGGATTGTTATAACTAACCCTTATCAACTTCACAGGATTCTGCCATGGCACCGACAATGGCATCGATTCTATAAAAACTTGAAATTTATAGTTGTAGACGAAGCACACCAATATCGTGGCGTTTTCGGATCAAACGTGGCATTCCTCATAAGGAGGCTTAAAAGAATCTGTAACTACTATGGCTCCGATCCACAATTTATAGTTTCAAGCGCAACCCTTGCAAACCCCCAAGAGTTCGCGGAGAAACTCATAGGCGAAAAATTCAAATTAGTTTCAAAGGACACTTCACCATCTGGAAAAAAACACTTCATACTCTACAATCCCTCCAAGAAGAAAGAACAACTATCAACGCACCAAGAAACCAAGAACATACTATCATACCTTGTATTTAACAGGTTGCAGTGTCTTTGCTTCACAGTCTCGAGGAGGATGGCCGAGCTCATAGCACGTTGGACAAGAGAAGAACTCGACAAAAAGAAAAAAGAGCTCGTATACCGCGTAACAGCATACCGTGCAGGTTACAGGCCCGAAGACAGGCGAAAAATAGAAGAGGGCTTGAGAAGTGGGGAACTTTTAGGTGTTAGCGCGACAAACGCACTAGAACTTGGCATAGACATAGGATCTTTAGATGCGGTTATAATATCAGGGTATCCTGGGACTATGATATCTACTTGGCAGCAGGCCGGCCGTGCAGGTAGAAAAGAGAATGATTCTATCATAATACTTGTGGCTTTTGAAAATCCACTAGACCAGTATCTTATGAAGAATCCATCATTTATTTTTGAAAAGTCTCATGAGAATGCTATAATAGACCTTAAAAACAGGTTTATACTCAGGAATCAGATAGCATGTGCTGCAAGCGAACTACCCTTGAATCTTGAAGATTTTTTTGAGCATGACTTTAACTTGAAGGTTATAGCAGAGATGTTAAAGGATGGTGAACTTACTATAACAGATCATGGCCTCGTATATAGTGGAGGAGGCGATCCTCAGTTTACTTATGGACTTGATCAGATATCAGATGATAATTTCACAGTCTTGGATAATGGTAGGGTTCTTGAGAGGATGGATAGGGCGCATGCTTATCGTGAAGCCCATGAAGGTGCGGTGCTTATAAACCGTGGGGACACCTATACAGTGGATGAATTCGATTTGAAGAGGCGCAGGATCCATGTTACAAAAAAGAGTGTGGATTATCATACGCAGGCCCTTAAAAGGATTGATCTTAAGGTTAAAAGGGTTTTGAGAAAGAGGAGGTTTCAGGGTTTAGATTTGTATTTTGGGGAGGTTGAAGTTACAGAGGATTATTATCTTTATCGTGTGATGGCTTATAGTAAAGTTCTTGGAACTTTCCCATTGGTTTTGCCGCCTTTAAAGTTTAGGTCAACCGCTCTCTGGTTCACCATCTCAGAGGAACTTGAGGGGAAGATTAGGGATGAGTTTGGTGATGAGGCTTTTGAGGGTGGTTTGCATGGTTGTGAACATGCTATTATTTCATTGTTCCCTTTACATGTGCTTTGTGACCGTATGGATATTGGTGGTTTGTCAACTTCTCATCATACTGATACTGGTGCGGCTACAATATTCATTTATGATGCTTTTGAGGGTGGTATAGGATTGGCTGAGAAGGCTTTTGCATTATTTGAGGATGTTATCGCTTCGACTTTTGAGCTTGTGGATTCTTGTGGCTGTGTTGATGGTTGTCCCTCTTGTATATATTCTCCTAAGTGTGGTAATGATAATAAACCATTGCATAAGGAGGCTACTAGGAGTTTACTTGCATATTTGGATAGTGTGATTAGTGGAGGCTTTTTGGTGGATGTTGAGATCGGGGCGGGTGAGGATGTTGATTTGGAGGTTGAGGGTGTGTATTCTGAGGTTTATTCTCTTTATAGGAGTGGTAAGTTTGCTGAGGCGAAGTTGAAGCTCCATGATGTGCTTGAGAAGAATCCTGGGGATGCGAGGGCATGGTATCTTATGGGCGCTATCCTTACAAGGCAAGGGGAAAAGGAGATGGCGGCGTACTTCCATGGAAGGGCTAGGAGAAGTTGAATCCCATACTATGATTTTTTTTAGGTTGAAATTATTTCTTTTTGGCACCCAAATCGACATGTATTTATATGCATGTCGATAGATTACATCAAGGTGATAAAATTGAACAAAACCCTAATAGCCACCATAATAATCATATTAGTAGCAATAGTAGGAATATACCAGCTAAGCAACCCTAAAAAAGAAATCCTTAGAATATCCACAACAACAAGCCTCGAAGACACAGGATTGCTCGAAGAACTCGAAGCCAAATTCGAAAAAAAGTATCCCAACATAGACGTCCAAATAGTATCAGGAGGGACCGGAATAGCCATAGAACGTGGAAAAAAAGGAGACGCGGACCTAATAATAGTCCATGACAAAAAAAGAGAAGAAGAATTCATAAATGAAAACTACGGGACGAAAAGATACCCATTCGCCTACAACTACTTCTACATAGTCGGCCCAAAAGACGACCCGGCAAAAATCAACGAAACAAAAACCGCGCAAGAAGCATTCCAAAAAATACTCACAGAAGCAGGGAAAAACCCCAAAATAAAATTTGTATCAAGAGGCGATAATTCAGGAACACACACAAAAGAAATAAAAATCTGGAACAAAACCGGCATAGACTACAACAAAATAAAAGAGAGTCCATGGTATATTGAAACCGGCAGTGGAATGGCCGACACTCTCAGAGTAGCCGATGAAAAACAAGCCTACACAATCACAGACTCCGGAACCTACCTAGCATACAAAAACCAACTAAACCTCACAGTCTATATTAGCAATGACAGCGACCTTCTTAACGTTTACAGTGCAATACCCATAAACCCAGAAAAGATAAAAGGAACAAACTATGACGCCGCCATGAAATTCATAAACTTCCTACTAAGCAAAGAAGGACAAAAAATCATAAGCCAATACGGCGAAGACAAATATGGGAAACCACTATTCACACCACTCTCCTAAAAACCTTCCCAGCGGGTGATGCGAATTGAACGAAATACTACAAGGCATCCTAGAAGCATTAGAACTCATAATAACACTAAACCCAGAAGTCATTGATATAACATCCCGTACACTGATGATCTCATTATCATCAACACTATTCGCATCACTCATTGCAGTACCCACAGGGGCCATAATACACTTTAAAGAATTCAAGGGCAAAAGAGCCATCATAAACCTAATCCAAACACTATACAGTATACCCACAGTACTAGTAGGATTACTTGTATTCATGCTCATCTCAAAATCCGGACCCCTAGGCTCCCTAAATCTTCTATTCACCCCAGGGGGCATGATACTTGCACAGGCAATCCTGATTTCGCCATTGATAACAGGTTTCACTATAACAGCGCTTAAAGGAGTTGGCAGCGAAATCGTGGATCTTGCACGATCGCTAGGAGCTACAGAATACCAGACACTAGTCACCTTAATAAGTGAAGCCAGATACGCTATAGTAGCAGCTATAATCCTTGGTTTTGGCAGGGCAATATCAGAGGTTGGTATAGCTATAATGATCGGTGGGAACATAAGAGGCTACACAAGGGTTATAACAAGCGCAATGTCACTTGAAACATCCAAAGGAAACCTTGAACTTTCAATAGCCCTTGGGATAATACTACTCCTAATTTCGCTCATGGTAAACACGCTACTCAATTATTTCCAAGAAAGATAGTAGGACATCTCAGAGCATAGGTTGAGACATAATTTGGAGGCACCCCATAAACTTTATAAATGATCATGGAAGATAATGGAGAAAAGAGGGGATGGCAGATGAAATACTATGCTCTTCGATTAAGAAAGGGAGAATTACATTCAATGCTCCATTATACTGGTTATATCTGCATCCTCCTAGGCCTATTAATGCTCTTACCTATAGTGGTGGCCCTAATATATGGTGAAGTAAAACTTATCTCCTCATTCCTTTATTCCTCTCTTATAAGCATTTTAATCGGCGCCATATTTTATAGATTCTTTAAGAGTAGGGGAGAACTTTCTTTGAGGGGTGCTATGATATTTTCGAGTAGTCTCTGGCTTCTCGTATGTGCGCTGGGAGCGCTCCCATATTATCTTTCAGGTTATCTCAGCTACTTTGACGCATATTTTGAGGCCATGTCTGGTTTCACGACCACAGGATTTTCAATGTTCCCGAATTTGGACATTGTACCATATAGTATCCATTTTTGGCGAGGGTTTACCCAATGGCTTGGCGGTATAGGTATCATAGTCTTGGCTCTTGTCATCCTTTCACCTTCTCGCAATATAATGCGATTGTACATATCAGAGGGTAGAGAGGAGAGAGTACTCCCGACGATAAGGAGTACTGTTAGGATAATCCTATACATCTACCTTCTCTACACTCTAATCTCCATAATCTTATATTTAGTGGCTGGCATGCCCCTCTTCGATTCCATGTTCCACGCTTTTAGCGCGCTTTCAACAGGGGGCTTCGCCATGCATAATAGTAGCCTAGCCTATTATCATAGTATATGGATAGAGATAGTTGCAATGATAGTGATGATTATAGGGGCTACGAATTTTGCAGTCCATTATGCAATATTGAAGGGAAAATGGAAAGAATATTTCAAGGATATTGAAACTAAAGTATCCTGGCCTCTACTCATACTCGGGACGCTTATTATCACAATGTTCCTTTACAATATGCACTATTATGATATCCTATCCTCTCTAAGATATTCCATTTTCCAAGTAGTCTCCGCATTATCAACCACAGGATTCCAAACAGTTTCCGGGCCTGGTATAAGCAAGTGGGCGGGTCTTGGAATGTTTATACTCACCATACTCATGATTATAGGTGCGGGCTCATGTTCCACTGGAGGCGGGATAAAATGGATCAGATTTGGGATAATGCTGAAGGGGATAAGCTGGGGGATCAAATCATTTTTATTCCCAAAGGCCAAGATACCCCGAAAAATCCATCACATATTTGACATGAACATTAGCAAAGAAATATTTGAGATGACAGGATTATTCATCTTCGCCTACATTCTAATATACGTAATAAGTGTCATGATAGTCCTATTCTATTATCATAATATTGGACAAGTCATGTTTGAAGTTGCATCTGCCCAGAGCAATGTGGGCCTCAGCTGTGGGCTTATGACCCCAGCTTCCCCAGCTATCACCAAGTTAGTGTTCATGCTCGATTTTTGGGTGGGCCGACTCGAGATATGGCCAATACTACTATTCATAACAATCCCCCTCCTCAATATAAAGAGGAGAATATAGCCACGCAACTCCATCTCTACAACTTAAAAGAAGAGAAAAGATGATGCTGCAATTACAAGAGATTTCGAAAGTTTATGGCAAAAAAGTAATCCTAGAGGATGTGAATCTTAAAGTTGATAGGGGAGAAACGATTGGGATTATAGGACCCACTGGGGCGGGTAAAACAACACTACTAAGGATCATAGACCTCCTTGAGGAACCCACCACCGGTAGGATAATATTTAATGGTAGAGATGCCTTAAAAGCAAAAAAAGTAGAGATAAGGCGGAGAATAGGAATGGTATTCCAGGAAACACCACTACTAAAAGGCACAGTCAATGATAACATACTATACGGGCCCAGGATAAGGGGCCTCAAACCATCAAACAAGAAAATAGGGGAAATCCTAGAAATTGTAGGCTTGCAAGGATATGGGGAAATGGACGCCAGGAAACTCTCAGGGGGTGAAAAACAGAGGCTTGCATTCGCACGCGCCCTTATAAACCAGCCGGACCTTCTACTCCTCGACGAACCAACATCAAACCTCGATCCAATCTCAAAAAGGCAGATAGAAAATATAATAAACAAAATAAAAGGCCAAGTTACAATCATATTCACCACACATGACCTAATCCAAGGACAACGTTTAGCAGAGAAGATCGCTATACTCAACAAGACCATAATACAAATGGGAAAAGCAGATGAAGTATTCCAAAGACCAGCAAATAGCTTCGTGGCCAAATTCTTAGGCGTGGAGAACATAATAAAAGGTGAAGCTCGCCTAGAAGATGATGGACTCACACTCATAAAAGCTAATGGTATAAACCTTTATTCTTCAGAAAAGGCAGAGGGTGAAGTCATCGCCACCATAAGACCAGAAGACATAACAGTATCTTGGGTTCGTGGAAATTCAAGCGCACTCAACAAACTCAAAGGCAAAATAATCAAAATAGAGAAGATAGGATCATTATTCCAACTCCAAGTAAAAGCGGGAGAAGAAATTTTCACAGTGCACATGACAAGAAAATCATTCCATGACATGAACATAAACTTAAACTCTATGGTATGGATAGAATTCAAGGCCTCAGCAGTACACATAGCCAATCAATGCAATTAATAGATTATATTATTTTTTTATTTGGGGCCTTTTCACGTGGAATATTTTTTTCTGTGATTTGGGATCTATTCCCTATTTTGGGTGGGGATTTCCACTGTGAAAATTTTTAGGATGATATTAAAACTATCTAATCCCAAAACTTTGTTATTACTTTGTATTTAAATTTGGCGGGAAAGTGTAATAATATATGTTTATATATTATTATGATGGTA
>NZ_QLOE01000007.1 GCF_003264935.1 Methanothermobacter tenebrarum | reverse complement strand
ATCCCCATGCACCTCCCCCCTCCCTCCACACCCAATGTGGGGGGGCAACCCCCCATCTTATAATAAGGAAAAAATTAATAATTTTTCTTTGATGAAGACTAGCCCTTTCTACAAAAACATCAACAAGAAAATCCAATGCACGCTCTGTGAGAGAAGATGCAAACTTTCAAACGGAGAACAAGGAACCTGCAAAGTAAGATTCAACAAAAACGGTAAACTATACACACTAACCTATGGACGGCTAAGTGCAATAGAAAGCAGGCCAATAGAAATAAAACCATTCTACCACTACTGGCCGGGTTCAACCTCACTCACTATCGCAACATACTCATGCAATTTTTCATGTCCATGGTGCCAAAACTATCACCTCTCAAGGAGCCTGCCAAAGGGGGCTCCCTACACGCCACCAGGGGCCATTGTAAAGAAGGCTTTAATAAATCATGATGAAGGATTATGTCTCAGCTTCCAAGAACCAACACTATTAACAGAATACGCCATCGATCTCTTCAAAATAGGGAGAAAACATAGACTCTATGCATGCTATGTTTCCAATGGGTACATGACAATAGAAGCACTAAAGGCTCTGATTGACGCTGGACTCACTGGATTAAACATAGACATAAAGGGTGGGAAGGACGTTTACAAAGAATATTGTGGCGGTATAAACGTATACAAAATATGGAGAAACGTTAAAAAGGCCTTAGAAGAGGGAGTTCATGTAGAAATCGTGAATCTTGTTGTTACTGGTGTGAACGAAAATGACATAGATTGGGTAATAAAAAATCATTTAAAGTTTGCGGGTGAAGACACACCATTACACTTCACAAGATATTATCCGAGGTATAAGTTCACGAGCCCGGCAACTAGGATAGAAATACTTGAAGAGGCTGTGAAGAAGGCCCAGAGGGAGGGTATAAAATACGTTTATATAGGTAATGTGCCCGGTCATAGGTTTGAACATACATATTGTCCAGAGTGTGGGAAACTTTTAATAAGGCGGTTTTCTTATAAGATCCTGGATTATGGGATTGAGGATAGTAAGTGTCCGGAGTGTGGACAAAAAATAAAAATATATGGTCGATATATTTCCAGGGATGTTCTTTAACCTTACAATTTTTTTAATTGGATGAGACAGTCCAATGTGTGGAGGCCGCAAGACCCCACAGGTTAATACCCCTTTTTATTCTCTCTGAGTATTAGTAATACTCCATGAATTTTTAATATACTATTTTTATACCATCTCTAAATTAGTAATACTTTAGTTAAACTTATAAATAAGATTTTAAATAGAAAGGAAATTGAAGGGGGTGAATAATATTAAAAAATTAGGAAGCAGACAAATACTGTTTCTAACAGTTCTAGTAGTGTTAGCGGTTTCATTAACAGGATCGGCCTATGCAGACAATGCTGTGGGCGGCAAACCACTAGAAACGGTCCAAGAAGGTAATGTAACCGGTGACCTTGCAGTGGACTCCTATTATGGATTCAATGCAACAGACCCTTGTAATGTCACATACACATTCAACTACACAATACCATCAGATGCCAAGATAAAAAACGCAACACTATACGTGCTAGTATATTCAGGCCACATGCAAGAACCAAGACAAACATACATCAACGTAACCTACAACGGACAACTACTAGACAACCAATCACTCTACACCACATACAACTACCCCCCAGACGGAAACAATAACACTGCAATCCTCGGCCCTGGACACGACCAAGACCCATACCTAATGATAAACGACCATACAATGCGCGTAACAAGCGACTACCTACTATGGTACGACGTAACAGACAAAACAAACAAAGGCACAGACAATACAGTCAATGTATGCACCACAGGCTCATACGACGGCCGAATAAAACTCATAACACTGGTCGTGGCCTACAACCTCCCGGGAAGCACAACCGGGACAAGATACTGGATCAACCTCGGACATGATGTAAGCAGCTACAATGACGAAGGATACACAGGAGAAACATACTTCACGGGTACAGCACCCGGAACAATCAAAGATGTCACGTTGATGATAGTGCATGCAGCAAGCCAAGACGGAATCTACACATACAATGACCAGACCCTGCCAAATGGCACATACCAAAGACGAGGAACATACAGCGGATACGAAATATGGAACGTCACAGACCTCTACAACAACCAAACCAACAAATTCACATACCACAAAAGCCCAGGAACAGGACTATCAGGATACTACAAAATCATCCTAGCAATACAAAAGGTCACTTACACGCCAAATATCGACTTAAGATTCCAGAGCGTCCTCGTCACTGGTAGTGCGATATTTGCACTAGAAAACAATACAATAAAGTGCCTAATCAGAAACGTTGGCACTGAAAAATCACCAACAACAACACTACTATTATACGCCAATGACGAACTAGTCTCAAATGCAACCATACCCTCCATAAACCCAAATAGCAACGTTTATGTGAATATAACGGATCCCACGATAAGACCAGCCACAGCAGAGACGCTCTATGGTAACAATAACCAGAACATAACCTATAAATTTGTTATAGACCCATACAATGAAGTTCCAGAAACCAATGAAACAAACAACCAATATATAAAAAATTTCCCATTACTATACAATGGCTACAAAGGCAAAAGATGGGCCTACAACGGCTCAGACATTAACACAGTAGAAGTCTATGACGGCCAATACGGCATCGCATATTATGTGCAGCCTGACACAACCTATGCAAGTGGAACCACCGGATGGTCAAATTACACCGTAACATTCAACGGCACACAACCTAGCATACCAGAAAACGCAACCCCAATCACAGTATACTTGTATGTCCCATACAATTGGGATAACAAAGGCACAGACCCAAGAGAGGGCGCAGCACTAACATACCTAACAATACAATTCAACCAGGCAGTATTCCAACCAGGAAACTACACAAGATGGTACTGGGACCAATCAAACTTCGGAGGCTACCCAAACTACAAATACGGCCTACTAGTCTACAACGTAACAGAATACTACAACAAAAACCAGGATAACATTGTGAATGTCACATTATCAGTACCAGCAAGCCAGAGTACACACACACTTAGCATGTACCCATTCACACTACTAGTAATCTACAATGACAATACAGCGCCAAGAAGACAAATATTCATCGCAGAAGAATCCGACATCCTACTCCTAGGAGATACATATGGAACAAACCTCAACGAAACAATAGCATACACCAAATTCAACGGAACAGAAATAAACTTAGAAGATGTTGCAAACGCCACATATCATACATGGGCAGGCAATGCCGGACCAAACGAAGGAAACGTATACTTCAACGATCAAACCTTAGGATTGAATGTATGGCAAGGAAACAGCAAAACAGCATACCCAGAAGTATTCAATGTCACAGGAAAACTCCAACCAAATAATAACATAGCAGCCATACAGGGAACAGACTCCGGCGGCATGCTAGCACTACTACAAATCCTAGTAGTAGAATATAAAATAATACCGCCAGTAGCCAATTTCACAGCCAACCCAACAAGTGGAGTCCTCCCATTAACAGTACAATTCCAGGACTTGTCAACGGGAGCCTAGCCAATTTCACAGCCAACCCAACAAGTGGAGTCCTCCCATTAACAGTACAATTCCAGGACTTGTCAACGGGAGCCACAGAATGGCTCTGGGAATTCGGTGACGGTACAAATAGCACGGAACAAAACCCAACCCACACCTACACACAACCAGGAACATACACAGTAACACTCACAGTAAAAGGTCCAGGAGGACAAGACACACTAACAAAACAAGACTACATAACAGTCGCGAGAGTCATGAACTTAAACACTAATGAAACTTTCAATAAAATCCAGGATGCCATAGACGATAATGATACAGTGAATGGCCACACGATACTGGTAGGAGAGGGCAACTACACAGAAAACATAAACTTGAATAAATCTCTAGTATTGAAGGCTAATGGTCTTGTGACCATCATTGCAAATAACACAGGAAACAATGTTATCAATATAGCTGCAAATGATACCCAGATTGAAGGTTTCACAGTTACCGGGGCCGCTGATAGCGGTGCAGCAGGCATACTAATCAACGGTTATGATAGATGCACACTAATCAACAATACGGTCATCAACAACTACTATGGTATTAGGCTCATGAATGCAGAAGCTTGCACGCTTCGTAACAATAGCCTATGGAATAACACGCGCAACTTTGGAGTATTCCAGAAATTTGTGGAGGATATCGACACGAGCAACACAATCAACGGAAAACCAATATACTACCTAATGAACATCCAAGACTTAACTTTGAGTGAAGATGCAGGATTCATCGGCCTAGTGAACGCAACAAATGTCACAATAAATGGCATCAGCATTTCAAATTCACAACAGGGCATATTACTAGTCAATGCAACCAACTGCCACATCGAAAACATGACCTTAACACAGAATAGATTCGGCGCATACATCTACAATTGTAGCATAATAACAATCAAGGATAGCACGATAACAGACGCTGACAATTACGCTATACTGTTCCAACAACCAACCACTGGTAACACAATAGAGAATAATACTATAAGAAACTGTAGCAACGCCATATACTTCTACAACGGCGGCGTGACAAATAGCACGATACAATACAACAACGTGCAAGGCAGCGACTATGGTATATACGCCGCATCCGGATCCGGTAACAATACAATAGTATACAATAACATCATCGCTGGCGGATTAGTCGTATATGGCGCGAACAACATCGTAACAAATAACATAGTAAACCCAGGCGCGGCCAGATCAGTCATATACTTCTCTGGAAACAATAACCTCATAGCCAATAATACAGTCTACGTGGCGGATAAAAGCGGAATCCGCGTTGAAGGCGGAGGAAACAATACAATAATAGCCAACACAGCAATAGGGACAAACAAACAAGGATACGGTATCGTGCCACTAAATGGCGACATAATACAAGACAACATAGTAACAAACTGCAACTATGGAATATGGCCATTCAACGCCAAAAACTGCACGATAATAAGAAACAATGTCACAGGATGCAATTATGGAATCTATGTGACGAGTGGAGGCAACCATACTTTTATAGACAACATAATCAAAGAAAACACAAAAGGTATCAGACTAATAGGCACTGGTATCGGGGCCAGTACAGGGAACCTATTATACAATAATTACTTCATCAACAATACAAACCAGACAGAAGGAGATGCAAGCAATAACAATTGGAACACGACAGAAGGTGGCAATTACTGGTCAGATTACACGGGAGACGATCTTAACGGGGATGGTATAGGTGACGTGCCATATCAAGGAGATCAGAAACCATTAATCGTCGACTTAATGATTGAAGATCTTAATGTAATTGGTAATAGCGTACAAGTAAGGGTTAAAAATAATGGAAAAGCAGATATAACCAGAATAGACCCTACTGTGACATTCCCAGTCAAAATAGCCTACGATACTCAAGAATACCTGCACTATATAGATCCATTACCAGCCGGAGGATCACAAACAATCACACAAAATATCACTATCAGCCCGGGAAGCCACACAATCACCGTAAACATCCTATACAATGAAACAACACACTACCTCCAAGACACTAGTATAAGAGACGCTAACATCAACAATAACATTGCAAATATAACCCTATCATCAGACCTTAAAGTCACCAACATAACCTATAACCCAAGTAATGCAGCCGGACACCGCGAACTATTCGCCAACGAACCCAACACGATCAGCGTAACAGTATTTAATGAAGGAAACCTTGATGCGGGCCAATTCAAAGTGAAACTCATAATAGGAGAATATAATAATACAAAGATAATAGCAGGCTTGGCTGCAAATTCAACAGTCAACGTAACTTTTGATGACTTCACACCAACACTAACAGGACCCATAACTATTAGTGTCATAGTTGACAGTGATGATGAAATCGAAGAAAACAATGAAACCAATAACATATATGAGACAACAGGAACAGTCTACTACAACGGATACAAAGGCAAAAGATACACCGCAGGAGACGACATAAACACAATACTACTTCTAGAGGGCAAACTTGGACTAATTTATTCAACTGGCAATTCAACATATCGTGGCAGCGGATCAAGCAACTGGCAAACACCATACACCGTCACATGGACCCCAACAAACCTGCCAATACCAGAAGGAGCCACAATAAAAGAAGCCAGACTATATCAGCCATACACATGGAACACCGCACTTGGCATCCCAGACTTCACAGCAACATTCAACGGAGAAACCATAAACCCAACAGCACACTACAACGACACCAAAGGCTACGGAACAAGCAACTACCCAAGCGGACTACTAGTATACAATGTAACAAGCCTATTCAAGGCAAATGAAAACAACACCCTAGTACTTACAGCAGGCGCCAACACAACAACAGCACTCTACGGATCATACCTCCTAATAATCTACGAACACGAAAACGAAACCACCAAGACAATCATGATAAACGAAGAAGCAGACATGCTCTACAGCAGAACAGACTACGGCGTAAACAACACAGAAGCAACAGCATACGCAAACTTCAACAACATAAACTCCAATATAGTAAAAAACGCCACAACAATAATCATAATGGCCTCAGCAAACGAAGCCAACAAAAGCAAATTCTACTTCAACAACCAAGAATACACAGGATTCTGGCAAGACTACCTAACAGGGCCACAACTAGGATTCAGCACCTACAACATAAAAGAAGCCCTACAAAACGGGGCGAACACGGCAAAAATACAAAGCTACAACAACGGAAGCAACGGAGACAACATGGTAGCCCTAGGAAGCATCCTAATTCTAGAATATGAACCACCAATAGCCAATTTCACAGCCAACCCAACAAGTGGAGTCCTCCCATTAACAGTACAATTCCAGGACTTGTCAACGGGAGCCACAGAATGGCTCTGGGAATTCGGTGACGGTACAAATAGCACGGAACAAAACCCAACCCATACTTATACGCAACCAGGAACATACACCATAACACTCACAGTAAAAGGTCCAGGAGGACAAGACACACTAACAAAACAAGACTACATAACAGCCTACAAAGGCCCCGAATTCACCCTAGAAAACCTTACCGTGACACCAGGATCTGGCTTGGCACCATTAGATGTTACGGTGAGGGTTAATGTCACGAACACTGGTGATGTTGCAGGCGATTACACAGCACAGCTCAAAGTGAACAGTCAGGTAGTGGATGAGAAAACCGTTACAATAGAAGCCGGGGCTACAGTGACGGTGGAATTCACAAGGACGCTACAAGCTGGAACCTATAATGTAACAGTTGACAACATGGCACCCGTGACGGTTACAGTCCAGAAACCAGCCACATTCGAACTCAGCAATTTAACAGTCACGCCTACAACTGGCTTGGCACCATTAGATGTTACGGTGAGGGTTAATGTCACGAACACTGGTGATGTTGCAGGCGATTACACAGCACAGCTCATGATAAACGGTATAGTTGTAGCGAATCAGACAGTCACGGTAGGTGCTGGAGAAACCAAGACTGTAACATTCACGAGGACATTAGAGGCAGGATCCTACAACATAACAATAGACGACCTAACACCAGTGACGGTGACTGTGCTGAGACCAGCTAATATAACAGCAGGCAACCTTACTGTGACGCCAACTTCTGGCGTTGCACCACTAAACGTGACAGTATCCTGCAAGCTAACAAATACTGGTGATGTTGCAGGGAATTACACGGCACAGCTTAAGATAAACGGTACGGTTGTTGAGAGTCAGACAGTCATGGTAGGTGCTGGTGAAACCAAGACTGTAACGTTTATATATAGGTTGGTATCGGCTGGGACTTATAGTGTGGCGATTGATGGTTTGGTGCCGGTGAAGGTGAGTGTGGCTTCGGCTGGTGTTGGTTTAGGCGATCTTGTCTTGGCTGCAAAGACGGTTAAGGCGTATTATGAGCGTTATGGTAGGCTTCCAAGTTCTGTGACAATTGCTGGGCAAAGGTATAGTATGGCTCAATTGCTTTACTTGCTTACAAGGGCAACGGTCAACATAAACTTGGGCAACCTAAAAGCTATTAATCCAAGGGCTGTTGGAGCTCCAACTTCACCAAGTGGAAGCTACAGGCATGGCAGACTTTACAAGTCGGCTTATCTGCAAGTTGCAGCGAACATTCTATCATTCATTGACCGTTATGGTAGGGCGCCAAATTATGCAAGAACCAGCCTTGGCAGAATACCATTCCAACGCCTAGTCTACATGTACAGTAAGATCATAGCATTCTATGGAACAAACCACAGACTACCAAACTACGTCACAATATAAATTTTTTATTTTTAAATTTTTTTATTTAGAAGAGGGTGAGAGGCATGAAAAAGATTCAAAAGCTGGTGGGTGTTATCCTCCTAATGGTGGTATTATTCACGTTAATTTCTTCATCATATGCCGATCCATACTGTGGAGGCCTAAAACTTGAAACAATCAACAATGGGACTGTGAGTGGAGGTCTCTACTGTGACAGTTACCTTGGCACCAATGGACCGGCAGACTATAGCATGAATGACAAACCTGGCGCTTCTAGCGTAGTATATACTTTTAGGGATTTGCCCAGTAATGCCAATGTTGCATGGGCACAACTTTATGTGCTCGTATACCAGGGTCATATGCGGAATGATTATCCGCTCAACGTGAACATCACATATAATGGTCAACTCTTAGAGAGCACGCGCTTATCCTCACAGTATACTTTTCCTCAAGAAGATGAGGAAGCTCCACAATACCTTCAGATAAATGATCATATAGTGCGGGTTACAAGTGACTACCTTCTATGGTATGATGTGACTAATATCACGGGTACTAGGAATTGGGCTAATGTAACAACCTACAATTGCATTACAGATGGCCGCATAAAATTAATAACATTAGTGGCGGCTTATAACATCCCTGGAAGTAATAATACGGTTGCTTATTGGGTTAACATGGGCCATGATGTGGATACTTATTATTATGGGGGAGATTATGTTGGCGAAACAATTTTCAAGTCGAGTATTGCAGGCGACATAGAAGATGCTACTCTCACTGTCGTCCATGCAAGTAGTGTTGATGGTCAATATATATTCAATGATAGAAGATTGAGTGGGAACCAATTAACTGGAAGTTATAGCGGCTTGAACAAGTGGAATGTGACTAAAGTATTTGATCTTATGGGTGTGAATAGGTTAACATATGATCGTGTTGGCAATTTTTACAAGATAATCTTAGCTCTCTTGGAGGTCAAGTACAAGCCGCCTATAATCGCGAAACCTGACTTATGGATAACTTCAAATATTAAAGGGACATTTTTAAAGGGCTTAGCATATAATATAAGCGCATTTGTCGGGAATGGAGGTAACCTAGATGTTTCTGGGGTTAGGGTTGACTTCTTAGATAATGGTATGAGCGTGGATAGTCATATTATCCCAGAGATTAGGAGTGGGGAGACTGTAGAGATTAACTTTAATTGGACTCCAACAACAGCAGGTGCACATACACTACAATTCATAGTAGACCCGGAAAATAAGATACAAGAACTCAACGAGACAAACAACAAGTTTACATTGTCTTTGACGGTAGACCAGCCACGCCCTGACGTCATATTCAAAGGCATTGACTTGGCAGCTGATCTTATAGCCAATGAAACATACACACTCATGGCGCGAATATCAAATGTTGGTCCAGTAGATGCAGGTCAGGTCAGGGTTGATTTTTATGATAATGGTGTGAAGCTTGGCACTCAGATTATCCCAGTACTTGCTGGTGGCGAGACAACTACAATAGGATTTACTTGGACTCCAACAACAGCAGGCGCACATACACTACAATTCATAGTAGACCCGGAAAATAAGATACAAGAACTCAACGAGACAAACAATGAATATAACAGGTCATGCACTGTTAAAAAGAGTGGTAATATCCTAGTCTTCATTGTAAGTGATGAAGGACAATCAATGGTCATTAATCAAGCGGCCCATGATGCAAACGTCCTAGGATATGCTCCTATAAGAGAGAAGGTCCAGATACAGATCAGAAGTTGCGATCAGTTAACTAAAATGTCAGATGATGAACTCTTGAACCTTCTAGCAGGTTGTGACATATTCATAGGAGAATATCTCAGTGACACTGCATCTTCACGTCTACAACGTCTACTTTCAGCGCACCCCGAAATAACAAACAAAACCAGTGGCATGTTCCTTATATTAGAACCGGCGATAGTCTATAATCCAGCATACACAAGCTTGATGAAATACTCAAATATTAAGGGAGAATATATTCTCTCTAATGTTTCAGATGGGCTTCTAATCGACTACTATGGTAACACGACGAAAGGCACCAACTTCGAAGCAGTACTAAATTATACAGAATCCTGTACTGATATCCCTATAGAATATAATATGGCAGTACTCTACAAGGATATCAATAATAAGCAGGCCTTCGTAAACCAGATTGTCTGGGCTCTCAACCTTATAGGTGTTCCTAATACTGGCTATTGGAAACCTCCAACATGGGCGACCAGTGGCGAAAAACCCTATGGCATATACCGTTATGGCTGGTATGAAAATCTTACAGAATATGCGAATAAATATTTCAAAGCAAACGCCATAGGTTGTATAGGACTTCTCGAAAGCAAAATGTATGTGGACAGCCAGAAACTACAACCATACTATGCCATCATTGATGCATTAGAAGCTAGGGGATTCAATGTCATACCAGTAGTAGCATATGGGGCCAAACCAGAACAATTAAGGGTTATGGTAGAATCATTCACAGATGCTCCTAGCGTTGAAAGCTTCTTCGCAGATCCATCCAAATATAAAGTATATGTTGACGCCATAGTGAGCATGCCAGCCTATGGACTAGGCGGCGACTTCTTTACAAACGTGACAAAATTCTTTGAACTCATAAATGTACCCGTATTCAAAGCATTACACTCTGATTATCTTCTTCCAGAACAATGGGAGCTCAGCACCCTAGGATTAAGGCAACTTACAGGTGACAGATGGTGGCACATAGCTATCTCAGAAGCCCAGGGGATTATAGATCCGACTATAGTGGCCACGAATTCCGAGCCGATTACAGATCCGGACACAGGATTATCATATAGTCTCTATCAAATAATACCAGCAAATATTGAGCATCTCGCCGACACAATAAAAGGATGGGTTAAACTGAAAAAGTTGAAGAATAATGAAAAGAAAGTGGCGCTGATCTACTATAATTATCCACCTGGAAAGGATAACATCGGCTCAAGCTACCTTGATGTTATAACAAGCATCTATAATCTTCTCAATATCCTTAAAGAAAATGGATATGATGTCAAGGACATACCAGTTAATACAACCATACTCCATGATATGATAATCCAGAAGGGTATTAACGTCGCGCCATGGGCCCCTGGAGAACTTGAAAAGCTTGCTGAAAATGCAATACTCTACCCAGTAGATAAGTACATTGAATGGTTCTCTAAACTTGATCCTATAACAAAAATACAAGTCATCGAAGGACCCGTAGGATATATTGGAGAACTATGCAGAAGAGCAGTAGCACTAAATTATACAACTGGCATGGAAGACCGCATAGACTCCTGGTACAATGGTATAATCTCATTATTACCAGAGAACAGGACAAGTGTGGCCATACCCTTATTAGATAATATAGTGGCTTCTCTCAAGAATTATGTTTTAACAGGAGACCAGAAGTATTATGATAAATTCCTAGATTATAAAAGACAATTTTTCGCACTTAATATCAGCGGCTTATCTGGCTGGGGCGAGCCACCAGGGAATATTATGACAATAGAAAAGAATGGCACGAGATACTTTGTAATCCCGGGGATTTGGTTCGGCAACATATTCATTTGCCCAGAACCACAACGTGGATGGGAAGGCGACATTAATAAACTCTATCATAGTATGGTGGTGGCTCCACCACACCAGTACCTTGCAGTCTATGCTTACTTGCAAGAAAGTGTGGATGCGATGGTTCATCTTGGAAGACACGCCACCTACGAATGGCTCCCAGGAAAAGAGGTGCTACTAGCACCATATGATTTCCCAGAAGTCGTTACTGGGGCCACGCCCCAAATCTATTACTATATAGTTGATGGACTCGCAGAGGGTATCCAAGCTAAAAGAAGAGGATCAGCTGTTATAATAGACCATCTAACACCACCATTAACATTCACGGCATTATATAGTGGATACGCTTCACTTGCAGCTTTGGTGAGTCAGTATGACGTTGCTGATGAATCAACGAGGACTGAAATAATCGATAAAATAAGGAAAACAATAACAGATAATAATCTAACAACACTCATAGAAATGACAATGGGGGTCTCACTCAACAAACTAGACGGGGATGAACTAGTCGAAACAATAGAAGATTACCTTGGACTAATCCAGAATACGTTACATCCTCATGGTCTACATGCTATTGGCAAGAATTGGACAGAAGATGAAGTGTCCATGCTAGTTTCGTCAATACTCTCAGTACCATTCCCAGTTTCCACCACAGAAGAGACAACATTACAGGATGAAATAGCCCTCCTAGTCTATGGAAAATCCTATGGAAACCTCACTAACATACAAAAGGAGAAAGTACAAGAAAAATGTATTGAAACTGTGAAGAGCATAATCAACAATGGCTTGAATGCAACACTCAACAATCTAACTGATAGGCCAACAAAGAGTCTAAGAAGGGCATTAGAATTAGCCCAGGAATATGTGAAGAAAGTATATGAAAGTATAAATGCTGAAATAGAAAGTTTATTAGATGCTTTGAATTGTGGTTATATTCCACCAGGGCCCGGTAACGATCCAGTGAGCAACCCTGATGCCTTGCCAACTGGTAGGAATTTCTTCCAGGATCAGGCTGCCGAAATACCTACGAAGAGTTCATTTGAATATGGTAAAACCTTGGCGTTATTAACACTTCAGAACTTTAATGATACAGTGGAAAAGATAGCTGTTGGAATATTCTGCACTGAAACAGCACGTGATGATGCTGCATTGGTGTCAATGGTATTAGTATTGCTTGGAATGGAACCTGATTGGTCAGATTCTCCAAGTGCTGGTGTAGGGGGTGCTAAACTCAAAGAGATGCCAAAATATGTTGAACTCGAAAAACTAGTGCGCCCAGAAGGATGGAAGAAAAAGAGAATCGATGTGGTAATTATAACAACTGGCCTATTCAGGGATCTTTACAGCAGGCAAGCCGGATTATTAGATAAAGCATTCAGAGTAGCTTTGGCCAGATCATACTATACGATCCTAGATAATAAAACACTTAAACAAAAATACGGTGACAAAATAGAAAAAGCCCTAGATTATGTATTGGGGCCGGTTGGATTTTATGGTGTTGGTGACGAACCATTAGATTACAATTATGTTGCTAAACATTGGGTTGAAGACTTCGAATATTATATGTCACTTAACATGACAGCGGAGATCGCAGGGGAATATGCGATTTCAAGGATATTCGCCCCACCAGAAAACGATTACGGAGCAGGAATCAGTAAAAGCATACAATTAAGTTGGACATGGCAAGACAGAATGCAACTTGCAGATTTCTATCTTAACAGGATGGGTAACATATACTCAAGTAATTATTGGGGAGCATCCAATCCACTAGTCTTTAAAAGAGCGCTTACCGGTGTTGGAACAGTATACACGAGCAGAAACACTAACCTCTATGGTGTCCTGGACAATGATGACTTCTTTGATTACTGGGGTGGACTTTCACTCGCAATAGAAAGAGTGAATGGTCGCGCGCCAACAATGTATGTTCTAAGTTATGGTAACAAGGCCACGCCCAAAGCATTGACAATTGAGAGCTTCATAAGTCAGGAAGCAGCAACCCGTTACTTTAACCCTGAATGGATCAAGGGCATGATGCAAAGCGACCCTACTGGCAGATACATTAGTAGAAAGTTTATTTCTAACTTGTGGGGATGGACAGTTACAAGATCATCATATACGAGTGGAGTGGGTTCTTCACAACAATTTTACAGTTCATTATGGCAGACAACATACAATGTATATTTACGGGACAGTTATGGTATTGGGGTTACAAATTGGCTTTCAAGTGGTAACAGAGCATATGCTATGATAAGCGCTACTGCCACTATGCTAAACGCTATATATACTGGTTATTGGAAAACTGATGAGAATACTCTTAGAAGCATAACTAATATGTGGGCTTCGGCAATTTCACAATATGGTGTTTCATGTTGTGATTGTAGCTGTGGAAACATTGCTATGATACAGTGGGCTATGCAGTATGTGAATCCTAATCTTTTAACTGGGGTTAAAGCAAGAATTTATGGTGCCACGCAAAACAGTGCCTTTGCATCTTCTGGATCGCCAGGGCAGCCAGGAACTCCGGGGGCTCCAAGTGTCCCGGGACAGCCCGGGCCGACACCGGGTTACACAGGAACTCCAGGTACAGGAACGCAGGGGACAAGTGCAGGTTCTATGGGTGCAATGGCTGGAGTAACAGGAGCAGTAGGAGCAGCTGCAGGAGCTGTGGGAGGTACAGGTCCAGGGACTTCTGGCGGAGTTTATGAGGTGAGTAAAGTTGGTGGAACGTCCGGGGCAAGCGCTGGACTGCCGGTGTATGCGGTTGCTGGTATCATAGTCCTTGTGGTTCTTGTTGGCGTGGGATATTTCCTTGGGGGGCGTGGAAAAATCTAGTTTTTCCTTTTTCTTTTTTTGACCAAAAAAGTTAATGTGTAAACTTTACTATAAAGACATGGTTTTATTGATGGGCTTAAAAAGATTGGAGGAGTTTCCAGGTAAAAATTTGCCTAGTTAGGATCTACTAAGGAAGTTAACAGATTTATAGGACAGGAAAATATTATTACTTTGGTATTATTACCCGGATTATTAAGTATTGTGTGTCTTGTTGGTGAAATGCCTACAACAAGCTTTCTTTTATGGTTTATTGATGCACTTGTACCGGCGACAATTTTAGATTATAGGATCGATGATGCCCAGAATGTGGGCAAAAAGTAAAAATATATGGCCAATACATCCCCTAGGATGTTTTTTTGGCTCTCATTTCTGATTAAGGTGCCTATGGAATGCCACACTATCTGTTATCGGGTCTTATTTTAAGAGCGAAGTTTTCGCGTTTAAATATAATTTCCAAGAGAAAAAAAGGCTGTTTATTATTTCAAATTGTTAATTTTTAATTTTTTTAGAAGAAAATTGATTTTGTAGGATGATGAGACCTAGATTTTCTTGATCAAAAGCTTAAGGTGCTGTTTTCCCATTCTTTGAAGTAAAATGTTGACCAAATTTGCTTAATTTACTTTCAACTGCATGTTCTTTTTTTCATTGGCGGCTGTAATATCCTATTTTTTTGGTGTATATTTGGTAGAGTGTTGTGAGGGTGGCTGGTATTGCATGTTCTGTCGCGAAGGTTATGTAGGGTGTTAAGTCTATTATATAGTCTGCGAATTTGAACAGTCCTCGGGGTATTCCTTCTCTTGATCCTATGAGTATGATTATTTCTTTTGATTTTCTCAAGTCTTTTTTCAGGTTTTCTTTTATCGTGTTTATTGTTTTTCCTTTGGGGTCTGTTATTATTATTGTCCTGTTTTTCCTTTTTTTGTCCCTTATTGCCTGGTAGAGGTCCCATAGGCTTATTGGGACCTTCTTTGTGGGCCATGGGTATGCTTCTTTTTGTATCATGTATCTTGATTTTTGCCCTTTTTTTATCCCTTGTATGAATTCTGCTAATTGTTGTGCGTCCATTTTTTCTTTTGGGGCTATTATGAGTTCTTTGATTTCGTAGGCTTGGGCTGCTCTTCCTATTTTTTCCCCGAATTTTCTGACTATTTGTGGTTTGCCCCAGTATGGCATTTGGATTATTGTTGTTTTGTGGAATAGGTTTCTTGCGTTTTCTTTTTCTGGTGTGTATTTTTTCCATTTTTCGCCTTTTTTGATGGATATGTAAGTGTTTTCTCCGATTATTTCGACTTGTATTATCTTTTCTGGGAAGTTGAGGTCTACTGTGGCGTTTGTTAATTTTAGTATTTTTTCTCCGAGTTTTTTGTTTACTTGTGGACTTGTGAACTTGTGTTTTCCTCTTCTTTTTGTTTTAACTGCGAATGTTTCACCCTCTTTTATGTGTTCTGCTATTTTCTCCGCTTTTTCTAGGATTTTTTCTATTTTGGATTTTGTTTTGTAGTTTACTGGGATGGTTCTTTCTATTTCTGGGATGGTTTGGAGTTTTTCTGTGGCTTTTTTATCTGATGTTTTTAGTATGATTAGGCCTGAGTAGCCTTCTGGTGTTATCCAGGTGTTTGCATTTTTGAGTTTTTCTTGTATGTAGGATGCTGCGGTTCCTTCTAGGCCTTTTTGTGTTTTTATGATGAATTCCATGGTTGTTCCCTCCTATTGTGGCAAAAAATTTATATTAAAAAATATTTTAATTTTGCTTAAGTATAATTGAAAAGTGTTATTACGGTGGGCCTTAAATCAGCCCATATAGTAATAATACAATTTATATATTAAATATTATATAATTTGAAAAGGGTGAAAAAATTGGATCTCGCAAACATCCTATGGGAAGCAGGGATACTTTCAGTCATACTACTCTTCGGCGCCAAAATAGGGCTGGCAATGGGACTCGCAGGACTCTCCAAGAAAAAGGCAGCAACCATAACAGTAGCCTATGCAACTGGTATACTAGGACTCTCTGCCCTGGCAAACCCCTACATGGAAACATTACACCAATACTTCACAGAATACGCCTCCATCATGACAATAACAATGGCAACGATCCTAATAGTAGCCGGAGCATACACCATCAAAGAATGGAAACAACACCAAAAAAATACAGCCACAACCACCTGCCTGGCGATGATAGCACCATGCCCATGCTGCTTCGGAGCCGTAACCCTCAGCATAATACTAATAGCACCACTAATAGGGGCCACAGCACTCACAATAGGAAAATACGCCGCAATCCTATTAGGAATATTCATAGCAATATTCTACCTAACCTCAAAAATCATAGCAAAAGCCTCCAAAAAACCATACCCAATACTATTAGGCAACTTCATGCTATTCGCAGGCCTATACTTCTTAGCATCAGCCATAGTCCTACCCAACATAAACAGCGTACTATCATCAAAGATGAGTCCCATCACAATACCAAACCCCCAAACATTAGCATATGCTATAATAGGCGCCATAATCCTTATAGGATTTGGAATATTCATAAACAGGAAAAATAGCACACTAATAAACTAAATGAGGTGATATACGATGGTCGCAGTACCGGGCAGCGAAATACTAAGCGCAGCCCTCCACGTAGTCTCCCAAAGCCTACTAATACCAGTCATAGTAGGACTACTACTATTCATGGGCTATGCCATAATATCACTAGGCGGCCTACTCTCAGAATACTCAAACAGGATAAAAATCGAAGTAAATGAGATAAAAAATGCCATATTCTCAATGTCAAACCCGGGCAACCCAGAAAAGATAACAGAAATAATAGAACCCCTAAAAATCCCAGAAAGCCAAAAAGAGATACTCACAGAAATCGCGAAAACAACAAATTTAAACTCAAATACAAGAGAAGCGCTCGCAAGGAAACTCATAGAAGCAGAAGAACTAAAAATCGCCAAAAGCCTAGAAAAGACCGACATAATAACAAGACTCGGACCCACACTAGGACTTATGGGAACACTCATACCCATGGGCCCAGGACTAGCAGCCCTCGGAGCAGGAGACATACAAACACTAGCACAGGCAATAATCGTAGCCTTCGACACCACAGTAGTGGGCCTCGCAGCAGGAGGAATATCATATGTCATATCAAAGATAAGAAGAAGATGGTACGAAGAATACCTCTCCAACCTAGAAGCATTAGCAGAGACAATACTAGAGGTGATGAAAGATGCTACGCCGAAGACGGCGGAGGCTACTTGGAGATCAAAATGAAGAAGACCCCATGGCAGGATCAGCCAACATAGTAGATGCAATGCTAGTACTCTCAGTGGGCTTCCTAATATTCCTAGTAATCTCATGGAACATGCAAAGTGTTGTATTCTCCAATATGTCACCAGAGGAACGCCAGGCAGCCATGCAAGCCATAAAACAAGTAGTTGAAATACAACAAGGAAAGGAACTTAACACCACCCCAGAGGTTGTCTCTGGATCCGGCTCGGGCATGGTACAATTAGGCACAGTCTACCAGGATCCCCAGACAGGTAAACTTATCATGGTACAAGGAACCTAACATGATAGAAGTTATACCAGTTTTGGATCTGATGGGCTCATTAGCAGTCTCGGGCAAATCCGGGAAAAGAGAAGAATACAAGCCACTAGAGAGCATATTCTCAGCATCTCCAGACCCCATAGAGATAGCATTATCCCTAAAGAGGGCAGGGGCCCGGAGAATATATATAGCTGACCTTGACGCTATCACAGGCCAAGGCTCCAACATCCAACTTATCCAGGAGATAAACCATATAATACCAGTGATGCTAGATTTCGGAGTCCAAGACTTCAAGAGTTTTAAATTCGGTTTAAACATAGCATGGCAAGTCATAGTCGCGACAGAAACCCTAAAAGACATTAACGAATTAAAAAAGATTTTTAAAGTTTTCCCCAAATCAAGGATAGTGGTGAGCATCGATACAAAAAACGGCCAACTATACTCCAAAAACCTAAACATGACACTAGAAGAATTCAAGGACATCCTACTCCAACTAGACCCTGGAGAAGTCATATTACTAGATTTGACAAGGGTAGGCACACAAAAAGGCATCAATAAAAAACTCATAAAAAAATTCATAAAATTTGACATAATCCCAGGTGGGGGTATAAAACTCCAAGACATACCACTATTATCATCCATAGGCATCAAGAAAATACTTGCTGGCACAGCACTCCACCAAGGAAAAATCCCATTACATATAAGGTGAACCCAGTTGGGATACCTATTAATAGGCCCAATAACCCGAGACAAGAACATCATACAAGGCAAAGAAATCTTAAAAATAGGCGGACCAGTATACTACCAATCGAAGGTCTTCTCAAAACTTGGAATAGAACACACAAGTATCATAACGCTCTCAAAGGAAGACAAAAAACTCCTAGAAGAGTTCCCCCCAGAGACAAGAATAATACCCCTTTGGAAAAATAATACACTAAAATTTGAAAACATATACCTCAACCACGAAAAGAGGATACAAAAATCAAATTTCGCAAAGAACATCATCAAAACCAATGATATAAAAAAACTGATCAGAAACAGATGGGATGCCATACTCCTAAATCCACTACTACCAACTGACATACCAACCCAAACACTCGAATTTATAGCAAAAAAACAAGATAGAGTCTACCTAGGCCTACAAGGTTATCTAAGAACAGAGGAAGATGGTAGAGTATCCCTCAGACCACCAGAGGATGCTGAGAGGATTCTTGGAATGGTTGATAAGGTGTTCCTCGACGAAGAAGAGGCCAAGATTTTCAACCCAAACCTAATAGAAGCTGCCATGCTTTTAGGATCCATGGGACCATCAGAGACTATAATCACATGTGGCGAGAGAGGCTCCATAATATACTCCAAGGGGAGAATATGGAAGATAAAAGCCGTCCCGGCAACTAGAATAGCCGACCCAACAGGACTAGGGGACATATACATGGCAGCCTACATACATATGAGGAAGAAAAAACCACCAATAGAAGCTGGAGAATTCGCCTCAAAGATGGCCACAGAAAAAATAGAAGGTAAACTCTTAGACCCCTAATACGGCGCGTAGTATAATAAATGGTAAAAGTCCCGCGCTAAAAAATAGTACTACCCCTATTATCACCTGTTTTTTGCTTTCATCCATCATACCATTACAGATTAAGATTATGCTCAGAAATCCGAGGATAGCCGGCATAACATGAGAATAGAATATTGAACCTGTAAATGTTTCCCCAACCAAAACAATCACTCCTATTCCTTCTATCAGATGATAATCTTATATATACATTTCCCACATCCCCAAAATTATTATGTGAGAGGAAATATTATATGTTTTCAAAGTCAACTTACTATTATAGATTATCATAGTGGGAGGGTCAGATTTTTATGTTACATGGTACAGAAGTTCTCAAGAAAGGTTTTGCAAAGATGACCAAGGGCGGCGTTATAATGGATGTTGTAGATAGTGAACAGGCTATTATAGCAGAGGAGGCTGGGGCAGTCGCAGTAATGGCCCTTGAGAAGGTTCCTGCTGATATAAGATCCTCTGGTGGGGTTGCCAGGATGGCTGACCCGAACAAGATAGAGGAGATAATGGATGCAGTGACCATTCCCGTTATGGCAAAGGTTAGAATAGGCCATTTTGTGGAGGCCCAGATACTCGAGGCCCTTGGCGTTGACATGATAGATGAAAGCGAGGTTTTAACACCAGCAGATGAACGCTTCCACATTGATAAAAAGAAGTTTAAGATACCATTTGTTTGTGGTGCAAGGGATCTTGGAGAGGCTCTCAGGAGAATTGATGAGGGAGCTGCCATGATCCGGACAAAAGGGGAAGCGGGCACTGGTAACATTGTGGAGGCAGTCCGTCACATGAGGATAATAATGGGACAGATAAGAGAAGTTAAAGAGAAGGAGGAAGAAGAACTCTGGGAATTCGCAAGAAAAATAGAAGCTCCGTTAAAGTTGGTAAAAGAAACAGCTAAGCTTGGAAGATTACCAGTTGTGAATTTTGCAGCTGGTGGTGTTGCAACACCAGCAGACGCGGCCCTCATGATGCAATTAGGCGCCGATGGAGTTTTCGTAGGATCGGGAATATTCAAATCAGAAAATCCAGAAGCTTATGCAAAGGCTATAGTAGAGGCAACAGCACACTATGACGAACCAGAGGTTCTATTAGAGGTTTCAAGAGGACTGGGAGCGGCTATGCCCGGCATCGAAATAAGTGAACTCTCAGATTCTGAAAGATTACAAGAAAGGGGATGGTAAACCCCCTTAGCATCCTTCTTTTCTTTTAAAAAATATTAGAGAACCCCCAAGTGGGGTTGTTTAAACGGCTTTTTCTCCTCTTTCACCTGTTCTTATCCTTATCACATCCTCTACTGGTAATATGAAAATTTTACCATCACCTATGTCTCCTGTCTGGGCGCTTTTCACTATCGCATCCACGACTTCTTCGACTTTATTATCATTCACTATTATTTCAAGGCGTGTTTTCGGTAATAGGTCGATATGATATTCTTTTCCACGATAGCTTTCCCTTATACCAAGTTGTCTACCGCGCCCCTTCGCTTCGGTGACAGTCATACCATAACATCCCACCCTAACAAGGTTCTCTTTCACCTTTTCAAGTTTTTCAGGTCTTATTATCGCGATTATAGCTTTCAATTTAATTTCCTCCTTATAGTCTGTATCCTGTCTCTTCATGTAAGTTTGTGTCGAGTCCTTCTATTTCCTCTTTTTCTGATACCCTTAACCCAATTGTCATATCCAACAATTTACCTATGATTAATGTCATTGTAAATGAGTAGGCCATTACAATTACCACTGCTAATATTTGTATGAATAATTGTTTTGGGTTGCCATAGAATAGGCCTGTTCCAAGTTCGTTTACAAATGGAGCTGCGAATAGGCCCGTTGCTATTGAACCCCAAAGGCCTGAGACTCCATGTATGCCGAACACGTCCAAGGCATCATCGTATCCAACCTTTGCCTTTAATTCGGAGACTGCAAGGTATGAGAATATGCTGGTGATCAAGCCTATTATGATTGCTGCTGGTACTGTCACGAACCCTGCTGCTGGTGTTATGGCCACGAGACCTGCTATGGCACCTGATATTGCACCAAGTAGGGTGGGTTTGCCTGTTTTAAGGTAATCTATGATTATCCATGAAATCATAGCAGTTGCTGCTGCGGTGTTTGTCACGAGGAATGCTGATGCTGCCAGTCCATTGGCTGTGAGGGCCGATCCTGCGTTGAATCCGAACCAGCCGAACCATAGTAGTGATGCGCCTATCACAGAATATCCTAGATGGTGTGGTAGGAGTCTCGTGTCTTTTCTTTTACCGAGTAAGTATACTAGGGCTAGTGCTGCTATACCAGAATTTATGTGTACTACTGTGCCACCTGCGAAGTCGAGGGCTCCGAGTTGGCTTAGGAAGCCCCCACCCCATACCCAATGTGCTACTGGTACATAGACTAGGCTTATCCAGAATATGATGAATGCTGTCCATGCTGAGAATTTCATCCTTTCTACTACTGCACCGGATATTAGGGCTATGGTGATGGCTGCGAAGGTTAATTGGAATCCTATGTAGATTAGGGCTGGTATTGTGGGTGCTAGTGGTGTAGGACTATTGATGTTGATATTGTTCATTAGGAGGTTTGTTGGGTTGCCTATTAGCCCATGTAAGTCGCTGCCGAATGCTAGTGGGTAACCATAGAGTACCCAGATTATGCTTGTTAGCGCGAATGCTATTAAGGACATGAACATTGTGTTTAGTACATTTTCTTTTTTTGTTAGTCCGCCGTAGAATAGTGCTACTCCTGGTACTGTCATGAGTAGTACTAGGCTTGTTGATATTAACATCCAGGCTGTGTCGCCAGGGTTTATTGGTGTATTCATATTTTTCCCTCCACAAAATTTATCGGAAACCGGAAACCTTCTTCCGACAATATTGTTTTAGAAAACACATCATATATAAACCTTACTAACCACCCTAGAAAATAGAATCTAAAAAGTCCCATACCTTCTTACATGATCCCAAGCACGCTTATACTCCAATGGGCCTTCACCATCATATATTGACATGTCAATCCGGTTAAATAATCTTCTATCCTCACCCACGGGGCAAACCTTAATACAAATACCGCAAGGCGATTTATGCTTACTCCAAAGATCCGCACTCCTCATAGCACAAAGTTTCTTATCTATAGGTGGTGGGAACTCTCCCTTTGTTTTTATGGCTCCTACTGGACAGCTTCTCGCACATCTAAGACATCTTATACATAAATCCTCGACTTCTATAGGATCTGGCTTTATGGAAGCAGAAGTGAATATGGAAGTGAATCTGATTCTTGGCCCGTATTCTCGGGTTAGAATTAGATTGTTCTGGCCAAAAGAGCCTAAACCCGCAAGATAAGCTGCGTGTTTATGGGAGAAAAAGGCAAATGGCTTCTCAAGCAACACTTCCACAGTAGCATACCCATCCCTTGGCAGATAAATAGAAGGATAACCCTTCTCATTCAAGAAAATTGAAAGTTCATAAGCCCTCAAATCCAAGAGTGAATTCACAGTCTTATATAACTCATGATAATAGATAGATGGTGCAGTCTCCAAAATAGGCAACTGAATGGGAAATCCTATCACAATAACAGTAGCAACTTCTGGATATATTGACTTAGGATGAAATTCCTCAGGTATCCACTTAGAAAATTTATGAGGGAGCTCCCTTGGAGGATTATTCCACCTCTCAGCTGGCGCGAAACCCGCAAGACCAACTCCAAATTCCTCACATTTCTTCAAAATATCCCTCTTCAAAGACCTAGAACCCATAAAAAACAATCTTATAATCACTCACATATAATCCCTTCCATCTTACTAACAGGGTCCATCTCTTTCATATGGCCCTTTTTTGGCCATCATATTTATAGAATAGAATCAAAAAAAAGAGATATTGGGGGTTTGAAATTTGAATCCGGGAAAAATTGGAAGAATATTCACAATACTAATGATAGCATTAATAGCCTATGGATCAGCATCAGCTATAATATTATTCGCAGAAATTCCGAGAATAGAAATGCCACAAATCATAAAAGCACCAGAAGAAAAAATGAACATCATAGGAGATCCCACATTCCAACCAGTATGGTTACAAAAACGTGCAATACGCGTAAACAATACGACAATACAAAATGAGACCAACCAGACTAACCAGACCAACCGATCGAGACAATAGAGCCTAAAATTTACACAGATATGAAATATTGTGAATTTCACAGCCCCATACTAGGATTGCACAGAACAACCATATTAGTGAAGGTTAGGAGAGAAATATGATATCCACATTTTTCATAAACCCATTCTCACAAGAAGCAAAGCAAATTGTAAAAGCCAAAGGAGACCTTAACAAGATCATAGAAGAGGACGAGAGACTCATTAATATTATAGAATATACCAGTGGCCAGAGACTTGATGATGATTCCAAAATACCTGGGAGCCTCTGGGAACTTTCAATTAAAAGGATTGAATGGTACTTGGAAAAGAAGGGCCATCGAAGGTATCAGCCAGGATATTACAGGTTTCTCTTCAACTCTCAAATAGCAAAATTTGATGTTATAACATTTCATATACTAGCACAGGCTATAGGCGCGAAATTCAACCCAAATTCCAGGGAAAGTCGCATATTCATAGAATCAGAAGGCGAAATCGTTAAAGAAAGACTCTTGAGGGTTGAACACCAGGTAAGGGATGATATAATATCTAAAATCTTAAATGAACTGTTAGATAGTGAAAAACCACACTGGATCCAACTAGAAAAACTCCTAGAAAATAGGAGAATAAAACTAACCGAGCTAATCCTTAAAGATGGTAAAGCCATCCTAGACAAATCAGCCCCTAAAAGGATCCAACAAATAATCAACTCCATAAGAGAAAATATCATACCAGCACTTATAATGCAAAAAACCCAGGAATATCTCTATAAAGTCAATGAAATGGCCGCGAAGATCGAACCACACCCCATATTAGTAGAACTAGCGAATGAAATCCAAAAGAGGATAAGTCGAGAATTTTTCATCCCCAAAAAGACCAAGCCTGGAACAATAAAAGCCTCCAAATTAGATTTTGACGCATTCCCACCATGTATAAAAAATACCATAAAAGGCGTTAAAGCTGGTAACAGAAACGATGCCATAGTACTATTACTCACAAGTTTCATATCCTATGCAAGATTATACCCGGCCGTCTTCAAAGAGAGAAAACCTCACAAGGTTTCAGATTTCGATCCAACACTTAACATAACCCTAAATGAGATACTACCATTAATATATGAGGCGGCTGATAACTGCGAACCACCACTATTCCAAGACGATCCACAAGAAAAACTTAACATCACAGCAAAACTCGGATTCGGATTACATGAAACACCCAGACTAGAAAATGAAGGGGAAAGCAAATGGTACACCCCAATGAGCTGTGAAAAAATAAAAATACACCTACCAATATTATGCAAACCCGATAATTTATGCGAAAAAATCCAAAACCCCCTCACATACTACAACAGGAAACGATGGCAAAAAAGAAAAGAAGAAGGTGATAGGGATATTCCAAGAAGCAACAGCAGAAGATAGAAGAAAATATTATACAATGGAATGGAAAATAGAAAGAATACCAGATTTTATAAGGGAAAGTATCCATCTCAGAGAATTCGGATTCGATCATACGGGCCAAGGCCCAAATGATAGGTACAGGTTCTTCCGTGACGAAAAATTCCTCACAAAATTCATGAAATACAGAGCTCCATATGCCGCTTATTCTTCTGTAGCATTATATGATAGGCCATGGAAACGTGAAGGTTGGAGATCATCAGAGTTAGTATTTGATGTTGACGCTAAGGACATCCCAGTAAGACAATGTAAGTGTGATAATGTGTGTGAAAAATGCCTCGATCAAGCCAAAGAGATAGTGGCCATGATTATAGACACATTAGAGGACGATTTAGGCTTGCGCGAGATCCATGTTATATATTCTGGTAGGGGCTACCATATACGTGTATTAGATCCTATCATACTTAAATCAGATTCTGAGGTCCGAAGTCAGATACTAAAATATGTTATAGGCGGAGACATCCCAAGGTTCTCATACACTGACTTTGAGGGTAGAGTACGTAGCTTAGACCATTTTATGGTCCCATTGGGTTATCCTAGGGTTTTCACAGAGAGAAGTCGTTATATTATCTTGCACTTGAACGGGGATGAAAAAATTGAGGATATAACACGTCAAACAATGAATAAGATCCTAGAATATAGGGATCTTATAGGAGCTGATAGATGGGGTGAATTTAGGGATATAATAGGACCCAGGGTATATGAGAGACTTATAAAGGGTATTGCCAAGTTAAACCTCCAACTGGTGGATGCTAGGGTGACAGTTGACCTTAAAAGGATATTGAGACTTCCCAGTTCATTACACTCTAAAGTTAGTATGATCTGCACCCATGTAGAGGATCTTGAAAGTTTCGACCCTCTGAGGGATGCTGTGCCAGATTTTGTGAAGGAAAAATCCTAGGACCTCCACAAGTGTTTTCCAGGGTCTAGGAAAGCATCCAAGAATTCCAAGACCTCTCGTGGCTGTTCACTTTCAAGGTATTCCTTTATGTTAAAGATCTTGTAACCTTTCTTGAGTTCCTCTTTCACGTGTTTACCAACTCTTAAATATTCTATCCTACTGAGGAGGCTTTTAAGGTATGATTCTGGTTTAGTGGCTTTTCTTTTCCTCTCTACGAAGAGGCGGTCATCTTCTATCCAGATCCTGTCACCATACTTTTTATGGAATCTCTTCGTATGTTTTCTTGACCAAATCCTAGGCCCCATATGCTTCTTATAAGCTGGTAACTTCCATGTTTCGAACTCGAATATGATCAGGCTAATTTTCTTCTCATCAGTCCAATAAGCGCTCCTGTTTACCTTGAACCCCTCCCTTGAAAAGTGTGATACTAGAGTGTCCATAGTTTTTTTCAGTTGGGGGTATAAGGTGTCTGCTGGAACACTTGGGGGGTTAAATTCTAGGATGATGCATTTGCTCCCCCTTTCCATGAACTTGGCTTTGATTCTCCCTTTATCATGTGAGTATTCCACTTTTTGGAAATATTCTTCTTTTGGGTTTTCTAGGAAACTGCGCGCCACTATTATGAACTCTGAAAGTTTTTGTTGTGTAAGTGCTGCTGCAACATTCCTGTTCTTGTCTGTAGGGTCTATAACAATTAGTGGGTCGTCAAAGTATTTACCGGTGCCGTGACCTTCGATGTCTATTATCTGGCCCTTTCTCCATTTCAGTGCAGCAGCTTCCAAGACGCTTTGAAAGTTTCTATATGCTATTATGAGTAGTTCGCAGAGGTAACCTGCGAATCCACCTACCTTGAACTCTGACCCATATGCTCCTATGGCCTTCATGAACTTTTTAAGTAATAATACTTCCTTTCTCTGTTCTTTTTTCAAGTTTTTTTTGATGTATCTTGTATGTAGTATTGTCCGGTCTACTGCTGATTTGAGCTGTGAGGCATCCTCTATATCGTAGCATGGTACAAGGTCGACCTCATAGCCTTTCATGTGACCTGTAACATATGGGTGTGCGGCGTATCTTTCCTCTGCTTGGCCTCCCATGGCTTTTATGCATTCATAGCCGAGGTATAGGCCATCCTCTTTGAGTTTTTCTTCTGGCGTTTCAAGTGGGAATTTTATGAATATGTCTATGTCTGCTTCTCCTCTGAGCCAAGTGCCCTTGGCAACTGATCCTACAACTGTGGCCTTAGCTTTTATATTCTTTTTTTCTGCTATGTGGTTTATGGTTTTGACTAGATTATTGGTGAATTTTTTAACAGCTTCTTTTTCTTGTCTTTTTGGTGTTATCTTTGAGATTATTTTTTCATAGTCCATTTTTATAGTTTGAATGTTTTGATTGTAGTGTATTTGGGTCCTTCTGGTCTGAGTTCGCTTTTTTTAAGTTTTAATTCTTTTATTTGCATTTCCCCTATTTGAATGTCTTCAAGTTCTTCTATCTTTTCCAGTAGTTTGTCTTTGTTTTTCCCCCCTTTGACCCTGGCTATGGTGAGGTGTGGTATATAGTTTTTCTCTTTCTTGAATCCTAATTTTTTGAACTCATCGTCGAGTGTTTTTTGGATTTTTGAGAATTCCTTGGGGTTTTCGGCTCCTAGCCAGATTACCCTCATATAATTTTTATTCGGGAAGACCCCCATGCCTTCTATTTTAAGCTTAAATGGTTTGTATGATCCTATCTTTTCCTCGATTATCCTTGAAAGTTCCTCTATCATCTTATTGTTTATTTGGCCGAAAAATTTTAAGGTGAAGTGTAAGTTTTCTGGTTCCACGAATTTTACTTGGGCGTCAGCCCCTTCTATGACTTTTTGGACTTCTATTATTTTGTCTTTGAGTGTGTTGTCCACGTCAATTGCAAGGAAGCTTCTTATTTTCTCCATGTTTTAACCTCATAGTATGTTTTTTATCCTCTCCAAGCTTTCCTTTGGCTTTTCTATAGTGTTGAGTAGGTAGACTTCTGTTTCATGGAATATTTCCTTGAAAAATTTTAATCTGAGCCTATATTTCCTATCATCCCTTATAAGTTGGTGTGGGTTGCAGAAGTCATTCTTTTTCATATAATTGAGGGCTTCTCTGCTTGTAAGCCTCCTAAACGGTTCATGATTAAAATCCCTTTCAAGGAGTACTATAACCCCAAGATTGGATGATTCCCTGATCCTACCATTGAATAATCTGTTAACATCAGCAATACCCCTCTTCTTCTCGTCTAGGCTCACCTCTGCTATAAGGGCCTTGTATTCACTCCAAGAATCTGCTATATCATCACGTATATAAGAGTTCTTCTCTGAAGAGTATACCATTATACCATTCTCAAATATGCGTGTGAAAAACCAGTCATCAGAAACATAACTATACCTATGATCTAACAGGAGACCATAAGTGAGTGTTGTTTTCCCAGTCCCTGGGGGTCCTATGATCGCCAGGGCTTGTCCTTGGCAGTCAACAGCTGAACCATGGACGGAATATCTCCTATGTTCTGAATGGTAATCTTCGAAGAAGTCTGCGATCGTGGCAAGTGCTATGCTCTTAACCCAACCATAATAGTCGCAGTTGAGGATTATACTAGTCTTAGATAGTGGTTCATAGAATACCCTAAGGGGTCCGCCATCCTCCACAGTGAAGACCTTGGCATGTGGCCTTATATCCTCGTTCATGAACTTGAAATTGTCCTCCCACTCCTCCTTGAAACTTTTATTATCCGTTAAAAGTTTGACACAAGCGCCATGAATGTTAGCCTTCCTCTCAAAGTATACCTTCTCTGCAAGCTCATCAAGCCTACTATCCTTCTCTTGGGGGCTTATAATCTCCACCTTATACGTAGGTCTACCCCCACACTACTTTTCTATTATAGCCTCTTTTATGGCCATTCCAAAATGTCTTGCGGCCTCCTCAACATATACCAGTACTTTATCGCCCTCTTTTAACTCTGAGACCGACACCGGCTCGCCTTTTTCACTGACTAGGCGTATTGTCTCGGCGTTCTGTAATAGTGTTCTTAGTTTCATGCCCTCATATTCTGCCTCCACAAGGAGCAAGGGCCTTTTTTCGATTTTAACCCTGCCAACTATAGCCGGTCTTGTCTTACCATCCTTGTCAACAACTAAAACCTCATCTCCTGCCTCAAGTTCTGAAAGATACTTGGTCTTATGGTCTGGTGTCATCACATACGCATGTACTGGGCCCGCGTTAACCCTGAATGGTCTTGATTCCACGTATTCGCTTTCTAGGGATTCGCTGTGAACTAGGAATAGTCCCTGGGAATATGAGCCTACAAGCATCCCTTCTCCAATGTCCATTATTGAGCAAGTGTCTACGCAGACTCTGTCACCTGAGCCCACGGGTTCTAGTCTTGTTATAGTGGCTGGTTTGAGTTCATAGTAGCCCATCTTTATATCTTCGATCAGTTTCGCTATCTTCTTTATTTGTGATGGATCTTCCGGTTCTATGAGAACACCATCGGTTCCATGTTCCAGTGTCTCTAGGGCTGTTTTTGCTTCTTTTTCATCTGCCACTGCGGCTACTAGTTTAACATCTTCTCCTTGGAGGTCTGCTATTATATTCTCGAGGGGTATTATCTTCCAGTCTTTTCCTACTAGGATGAGGTAGTCTACTGTCTTGCCGAGGAGTCTTGCAAGTTCTTCATACCTTTTACCCTTTATCTCCACATAGGCTGCTATGGGTTTGCCCTGTCTTTTAAGGCTTTTCGCTGCCATGAGATCCTTTGAATCTTCTAGGTTGCTGGGTAGTGGGAATGTGCCGTCTCCTTCACCATTAACCCCTACTAATATGATGTCAGCGTCTTCGTCATCAGCTATGACTTTTATGTTTCCAAGTTTGTGTATCCTCTCGACGTCCTCCCTGTCTAGTATATGGTCTATGCCAGATTCAAGTGCAGTTGTTATTAAGGTTTTTTTCTCTTCCCATTCAGTTTCTGGTGTTTTTATCCAAGCAAATTTCATCTTTCATGCCCGCATACTGGAAATTTTATCCCAGGGGGCTTTTCACCTCCAAAAAAACTTATGAGGGTAAAGTGCTTTAATTTTTTTTGAGCAGAAAGATTACACAATAGGGTCCTAAACAAGAACTCTGTGTGGGGGGATGGCTCTAAATTGCATACTCTGAAATCTCCCAATGGGTGGATTTTAGATTTTGAGTTCATATGCGATCCCCCCCACAGAGTTTATTTTACATCCTATTATAACATTTTGAGCGCTTCTTCAACATCTATTTCATCGTGTACTATGGCTGCTATGGCCCTTGTCATGTTTTCTGGGGATTCTGCCTGGAATATGTTCCTTCCGATGGCTACTCCCGCCCCTCCGGCTTCTACTGAATCTTTGACCATTTGTAGGAGTTCTTCTTCTGTTTCGACTTTGGGTCCTCCCGCTATGACTACTGGCACTGGGCATCCTTCTACAACTTCTTTGAACGTGTCTGGGTCTCCTGTGTAATTTGTTTTTATTATATCTGCTCCTAGTTCTGCCCCGGCTCTTGCCGCGAGTTTAACGACTTCTGGGTCGTGTTCGTCTTCTATTTTTTTGCCTCTTGGGTACATCATTGCTATAAGTGGCATTCCCCATTCGTCGCAAGTTTCTGCTACTGTCCCGAGTTTTATTAGCATTTCAGGTTCTGTTTCGGATCCTACGTTTACGTGCACGGATACTGCGTCTGCTCCGAGTTTCAGGGCTTTTTCTACTGATGTTACGAGGACTTTATTGTTTGGGTCTGGTCCTAGGCTTGTGCTGGCTGAAAGGTGGACTATTAAGCCTATATCTCTCCCGTATCCTCTATGTCCCGTTACAACTATCCCCTTATGTATTAGAACTGCGTTGGCTCCTCCTGTAGCTACCTGGTCTATTATCTTGGTCATGTCCAATAGGCCGGGGACTGGGCCTATGGAGACTCCGTGGTCCATCGGTACTATGACCGTTCTGCCTGTTTCACGGTTTATTATTCTCTCCATTCTAATTATTTTACCTATCATATGATTTACCTCCCCAATCTTGCCTTTTAATATAATTTTTCAGACCAGAGCTTGAATTCTTTTAGTCTTGGAGGCACACCCCCATGGCTGCTTGATTCTAGCCAGCCCATATCTGATGAGATATCCTCTTCCATTTTTGAAGAGTTCGCGAAATCTAGGAGTCCCCTGTTCCTTATAATCGAGGTTCTGGGTTTTAGTGTTGATGACCATATAAAATATACTTTGAATGTTGTGTCTGGATGATGGCCGCCCCCAAGGTCCACTGCCAAGACGTCACAAGATCTTATATGATCGTGGACTTTTTTGAGGGTTTCTTGGAGTCTGACGTCTCCTTGGATGAATTCGAGGTTGGGGTATTCCATTTGAAGTTTTTTCATAGCCTCATATGCTTGGGGGCTTTTGTCAACTGCTATAACCCTCCCTTTCCGGGTTTTTTCTGCTATTATCCTTGTTGACCCTCCTACATGGGATCCTATCTCCACTACGATATCATCTTCTTTTATAAGATCGTTGAGAGTCTTTCTGTAAATTCCGATATCATATACTATCTTTATCATATGAGGATTCCTACCATTATTCTACAAGGAAGGAGAAACTAACGGTTAATATATGGTTTGATTAATAATATATAATTTAAGTGGATTTGATTTCCCCCCCCCTATTGGATAAACCTGGCGCCTTTAGAATCTATTTTTGCTATGATGGGATTATCCAAGCTCGTATCAGGTTCCTTTGAAAGAGCGAATATTGTATCGCCGAGCATCGCCATTGAAGCCCCTATAACCTCTTCTTCGATTATTTCAAAGTGTTCTTTCACATTCCTTGTTAAAAGTTTTGTTTTCTCTGCGAACTCATAAGACAAACCCATAAAATTTTCTGGAGTAGGATTAGAGACCAGCCTTTTCAGCATCCCAGATCCTATAAAATTTATCATATCCCTACTCTTAGGATCTTTAATTACTGTGGCTGTGTCAAGTTCCCCGAAGACCTTACAGACCACATATAATGGGTCATGGATTATCCTATCGGTTATTCCATGGCCTGGAGCGCCCTCTCTCAATCTTAGACAGATACCCCCATTCAATTCCGCGATAACATCACCCAAACCCGTTCCAAGCTCGACCTCGGCCCGATGAGCGATTGAAGCAGCACCATTAACAGTTAAAGGAAGCTCTAATAACCTTGATATTCCTAGTGAAGTTCCCAGGGCACAAGCTCCGGAAACGCCAAAACCGCAACCAATTGGAACTTCAAGTTCATGATAAACCTTTAAACTTGGCAATTCAAAACTCTCATTAAGAATTTCCAACACTTTCCAAGTTATAAAATCATTCACACCATCAACAATTACTCTTTGCTTGTCACTCCTTGAAAATTTGACTTTGGTCCGAACCCCCTTGTTTATAACTACACCAGCACCCCGAGAACCCATCTTAAGCGGGTTACTATCCTCAATTATCTGGAAAAATCCTGTTATATGAGCCGGTACAAATACCTCAACTTTCATACTACTAGAAAGATAAGTTTTTCTCCATAAAATATATGCAGGAATATTTTATCGAGACATAGGGGGGATGAGTTGGATGAAATCTCTCCACATTATCGGGGTTTTGATTTTGATAGCGTCAATTTTAGGTTGCGCGACTTTTGGGCTTACCGAAGAAGACAAAGAGGATATAACGCAAGAAATCAATGATTACTTCGCAGAGAAAAACTCTAATATGACAAATTCAACTGAAATTACTGAAGGCTCCACTTTTTATGAATATACCACGTTTCTTACTCCTGAAGACTTGGAAATAATTTCTTCAAACCCAAACGAAGCAACAATAAGAGTCAACGTCACAAAAAATTTAAATGAGTGTATAAACATTGAATTCACAGAAACAGAAAACCTTACGGAATACAAAGAAGAATTCAAGGTCATAGATTCCAATGTGGAAAGATGGGAGTTTAAGCTCAGAAAAGAAAATGGACCATCATATCTGCAACTTGTCTATCCACATAGCATTTCAGACTAAAAAGTCAACTGTCAAAACTGTGGGAATACATCCTCTAAAAAAACATCAAGTATATCCCTTGAAGATTTAATATACTCTAATATGATCAATGGTAGGATAGATTTACACACCCATAGTCTGTTGAGTGATGGTGAACTTTTACCATCAGAGATTGCTAGACGCGCCTGCGTACTCGGACATGAGGCAGTGGCCATAACAGACCATATAGACGCATCTAACATAAACACTATAGAATACCTTATAGATGCTGTCTCTGACGTAAATGAAAACTGGAATATCCAGGTGATCCCAGGGGCAGAGATTACACATGCACCTATAGAGATAATAGACAAATTGGCATCAAAGGCTAGGCAATTAGGGGCTGAAATTATAGTAGTCCATGGTGAAACAATAGTAGAACCTGTAGTAGAAGGAACCAACCGAGCAGCTCTAGAATCTTCCGAGGTTGATATACTAGCCCACCCTGGCCTTATAAGCTATGAAGAGGCTGAAATGGCTAAGGATAATGATATAGCCTTGGAGATAACCGCAAGGAGTGGGCATTGTCTGGCTAATGGCCATGTTGCATCTGTTGCAATGGAGGTAGGGGCTTCCCTTGTGATAAACACTGACACACACCACCCTAATGACCTTATAGACTATAATATGGCATACCAGATAGGTCTTGGCGCTGGAATCCCCGAAAAAGAACTTAAAGAGATCCTAGAAGATAATCCCCAGAGTATACTCAGAAAGAATAGGATAAAAGTCTAAGCCCCTACCACACTTCTTTTAGTTACAGAAAGTAATAAATATTAGAAATTATATAATTGATAAAAAAAAGTTTAAAGGGAGGTAATGACCCAAAATGGGAAGGATAGGCACTTGGAAATTGAAACTTAGAATGTTTCTAGCTACGATATTCCTATTTGCTATAATCTATGTTATACTAATGTTGATAGGGTCCATCATGGGATTTGGAGGTCCACTATTCTACATGCTACTCGGCCTTGGCATCATATTATTACAATATCTTATTTCACCAAGTATAGTTGAGGCCACAATGCGTGTAGAATATGTTTCACCCGAGGAGGCCCCAAGACTGCATGCAATGGTGGAAGAACTCGCGATGAAAGCTGGCATACCCAAGCCGAGGGTGGGGATAGCTGATATAGGGATACCGAACGCCTTTGCGTTCGGGAGAACGAAATCTGATGGGCGAGTTTGCGTGACGCGTGGAATATTAAGGCTTTTGGACGAAGAAGAGCTTAAGGCTGTGTTAGGGCATGAAATATCCCATATAAGGCACAATGACATGATAGTCATGACCCTCGTAAGTGCAATACCCCTAATATGCTACTACATCTACATAAGTTCAATATTCAGCAGGGATAGGGACATGAGCCTAATAGGACTCCTAGCCCTCGTAGCCTACCTTATTGGACAACTTATAGTCCTATTCATTTCAAGGGTCCGTGAATACTATGCAGATTATGGTAGTGTTGAGATAGGAGGCCAACCACACAAACTGGCAAGCGCACTCTACAAGCTCGTATACGGGTCGGCGGCATCAGAAGAGGATGAAATAAGGGAAGTTGAAGGTTTAAAGGCTTTTTTCGTGAATGATGTTTCTCGTGCAACCGCTGAGATAGAGGATCTGCGCCAAGTAGACCTTGACATGAACGGGACCATAAGTGAAGGGGAACTACAACAGATAAAATACAGAGATGTGAAGATAGGTGCCGCTGCTAGGATAATGGAATTGCTTTCAACACACCCCAACATGTTAAAGAGGATAAAGAGACTCTCAGAGCTCACATAACCTCTTTCACAACCCCTATGATATCTGACTTGTGAATCCATGTGTTCAATGGCACCAGGATTACTATGGATGTTCCTGTGTAGACTCTTTCAACATTTTTATTGTCACTTATGAGATATACCATGTCCCCTTCTATTTTCCCCACCCTTTTCACGATCAGACCATATTCTGGGTGTTTTGCCACTACGATATCCCCTACTTTGAAATCTTTCGTCTTTAGGACTATTAATTGTTGACCATCCCTTAGTGTTGGATACATTGAGTTTCCTTTGACCCGGGCAAGCATGGGTAATTGGTCGACGCCGAATTGTGATTTTAACTGGACATTAACATCATTGTAACCATACCTTGAGGCTATATTTTTCACATCAGCTTTTATGGAATCTACTGTGCTATCAGGGTTATTTATGACACTTTCCATGTAATCTGCGATCTCTTCCTCCATGCCAGCTGGTGTTGGAGTGAAAAATAGTGTGGAAGTTTTAACAGTGACTGTAGTACCATCAGTTTCTATGATTATGTTCACTGTCTTATTCTCATGGATGTATAGGCCTGTTCCAATTGCAACAACCAATAATAGTAGTAATAGAATATATGATTTTCTCATGGTCTACTCCTTGGGTTTTAGTTCTTTAAGTATTAGTCGGGTTTTCTCGATCTCTAATTGGCCTGGTGCTGAGGGTTTTCCACCTGTTGCATATGTTATGGGTGATCCGAATAATGGTGTGATGATCCTTGTATATTTTCCGAGTTCACCCATTGATATTGCGATCAGATCATCCTCTCTAGATGATAATTCTAATATGGTTAGTGTGTCTTTTATTGTCTTGGGCATCACAGCTATCTTGGCTATTTCCCCCATCTTTTTTTCTTCTACCACAATCCTTGATAATCTTTCCAAGGTGGGGGTTTCATGGAAATTGTGATAGGATATTATCTTCTTTACTGGAAGTTCTATGATTTTTTTGAGTTCTTCTTTTTTGGTCTGTAATTCTATGTCAATATATTCTGCTTCTTCTGCAGCCGCGACTAGTAATTCTATCCGCTCTTTCTCCGAGCCTTTGAAAAGTCCACCTTCATCCGGGGATCTGTTGGTGGCTATGAAGGGATATTGGATGTTACTTGCAAGTTCCCTTATCTTGGCTTTTGATGGGTCTTTCATGGCGTCTATTCGAAGTTCTAGTATGTCAGCACCCCTTTCAATATATTCGGTGGCGATTTCGGGTATTTTTTCCATGTTTTTTTCGATTATTGGCGCGCATATCAGAGTCAAAATTCCACCCTCTCATACAAATTTTGGAAAGGATAAAAAATATTATTAAAATATTTTTACAAGGTGTTTTCTTATATGATTATTAGGTGATCTTGTTGAAGATAGTTTCTATTGGAGCTGATATATCAGCGAATGATACAAGTTGTAGCAGGGAATTGATAAGGAAATTAGAGGCTGACATCCCAATACTAGTAGACTTGGGAGCTTACAAGGCGGCTTTAACTAACATAACAGGGGATGATGTTGTTATAAGCGCATTTGTAGATGATAGTATGACCGCGAAGATAAACAGGGCCATAATCCACATCCTAAAGGAGAATTCAGAGGATATGGGGGATCTTGAGGGGATATCAGGCACCCCTGAGGGTGCTGGTGAAGGCATATCCTATGCAGAGGCTAAAATAAGACAGGACAGGTACCCAGATGCTATAATATTATCATTCGACACATACGGTGGTGAAGAATTCGTGTCAAATGTTGCGAATTCAACAATCAAAGCCGCCAAGGGCATGGATGGTGTTACAGATGTCAGCGAAGAGATAAAACCCGGAACAAGGAAAATACCAGGAGTTGGCTACGTATCGGAGAAAACAGACGACCCAGTCGTGGCAGCCACAATAGAAGATATGGAAAGTATAGGTGTCGTCGCAGGGGCCATGCTAGGCGCTGCACTAGGCAACAAAAATGTTTACCTCGTAAAAAGAGGATCACCATCACATATAATACCAGGAAGCGTTATAGTATCAGCAACAGCCTTCCTAAACGGTAACATAATAGACCTAGCCGCACCCTTCGAAGAAAGAACAAGAATACTAAAAGTATAAAAAAATAATATATCCTCTGGGGGGTTTTTAGTATGATAATCTTAGATGAAAATACCAGATGCCTCGTACAAGGCATAACAGGAAAACAAGGATCATTCCACACCCGCCAAATGCTAGATTACGGTACAAAGATCGTGGCCGGTGTAACACCCGGCAAAGGAGGTCAAGAACTCCTAGGAGTTAAAATATACAATTCAATAGAAGAAGCCAAAGAAGAAACAGATGTCAACGCATCCATAATATTCGTACCAGCACCCTTCGCAAAAGACGCAGCCTACGAGGCCATAAAGCACCTAGACCTCGTAGTTATAATAACAGAGCACATACCAGTCCATGATTCAATGCAAATCATGGAATATGCTAAAAGAATGGAAACAACAGTCATAGGCCCTAATACGCCAGGTATAATCACCCCAGGAGTAGGTAAATTGGGTATAATGCCCGGGCACATCTTCCGAGAGGGTGACATTGGCATAGTTTCAAGGAGTGGAACATTAACCTACGAATTCGCCCACCAGATCACAAGCGCTGGTATGGGCCAGAGCACATGTATAGGTATTGGGGGCGACCCAATAATCGGCCTAACTTTCGCCGATGTCCTTAAAAAGTTTGAAGAGGATAAGGATACAAAGGCCATGCTCATGATAGGGGAAATCGGCGGGGACGCCGAAGAAAGAGCGGCAGAATACATAAAAGAGCACATATCAAAGCCTGTCATGGCATTCATAGCAGGTAGAACAGCCCCTCCGGGAAAAAGGATGGGACACGCAGGTGCAATCATAGAAAGGGGTGCTGGGACAGCTGAAAGCAAAATAAGAGCCCTAGAAAGAGCGGATGTACAAGTAGCTGAAAGGCCATCAGACATCCCAGAAATGTTAAAAGAACTATAAGGGATCATATGATAAAAGAAGAGATAATAAAAGGACTAAAAGAAGGAAAAATAAAACTTCACGAAATCGAAAAATATACAAGCATAGAAGAAGCAGTGGAACTGAGAAGACTATTCATAGAAAGAATAACAGGAACAAAACTAAAACACATCTCCAATTATTCAATAAACATGGAAGAAGCCCAAAAAAGGAACATAGAAAATCCAATCGGCACAATACAAATACCACTAGGAATCGCAGGACCCATCAAAATCCGCGGAGAACATGCAAAAGGCAAATTTTATATTCCACTCGCAACATCAGAAGGAGCCCTCGTAGCATCAGTAAACAGAGGATGCTCAGCTATAACAAAAGCAGGAGGCGCAACAGTAAGGATAACAGAAGACAAGATGACAAGAGCCCCAGTAATCAGAACAGAATCAATACAAGAAGCGCTAAAAGTCAGAGAATGGATCCAAGAAAACTTCGAACGGCTAAAAGAAGCTGCCGAGTCAACAACACGCCACGGAAAACTGATAAAAATAGACCCAATACTCATAGTAGGCCCCTACCTCTACCCAAGATTCGTTTTCACAACAGGAGACAGCATGGGAATGAACATGGTAACAATAGCCACAGAAGAAGCCATGAAACTCCTAACCAAGGAAACAGGAGCCCACCTCATCGCCCTAAGTGGAAACGCATGCGTAGATAAAAAACCAGCAGCACTAAACCTCATAGAAGGCAGGGGAAAAAGCCTTACAGCAGAGGTGAAAATCCCAGCCAAGATAGTAGAAAGAATACTTAAAACAACACCAAAGGCGATACAAGAAGTCAACCTCGCGAAAAACTTCGCAGGATCGGCCATATCCGGGAGCATGGGATTCAACGCACACTATGCAAATATAATAGGGGCAATATTCTTGGCCACGGGACAAGACGAAGCACACATCACCGAAGGAAGCCTGGGCATCACAACAGCCGAAGAAATCAACGGAGATTTATACTTTTCAGTCACACTACCTGATGTTCCACTAGCCACTGTAGGTGGGGGAACAAGACTAGAAACCGCGACAGAATGCCTCGAGATAATGGGCGTCAGAGGGTCTGGTAAAGTCCACAAGTTCGCAGAGATAGTCGCCGGGGCCGTCCTAGCAGGTGAATTGTCATTAATGGGCGCCCTAGCAGCAGGACACCTTGCAAGGGCGCATATGAGATTAGGTAGAGGATCCTAAGATGGGTTTGAGGGAATTCATCCATGAATATCTTAGCATGAGTAGATATATCGCACTAGGAACACTCGATGGGATACTAGCTGTTATGGGTGTTACACTAACGGCCAGTGGCGTTGCAGGCATAGGCGGAGTTGAAATAGAAAATTATCTTATTGGTATTACAGGATTAAGTGGGGGCATAGCCCTTGCAATGTCCAACGCCTTTGGTTCTTTCATCGGTGAAAGAGCCGAGGAAACCCGTACAATGAGAGAACTTGAAAAGAAGATGATAATGGAAAAAGGCAGCCTAAACGACACGATAATACACCAACAAGCCAAAAGGAGGATATATATGAGCATGTTCACCCATGGATTCTCAAGTTTCCTCGGCGCATTCGTACCCACCATACCATTCTTCTTCATAGGAGATAGGATAACAGCCACAATACTCACAATACTACTGTCTATGATAGCATTAGTTGTACTCGGGATCTACCTTGGGATAATATCAAGGGAGAACATCTTCAAAACTAGTATAGAGATTGTAGCCATAGGCCTTATGATAACTTTTATAAGCATATTCCTTGGAGGTTCACACTAGACCATAAACCTTTTCTATGTTCTCCTCATGGATTTTATAAGCATCCTCTAAATCCATAAGACCCTTCTGGATAAACTCCCTCGTACGTCTTGGAACGGTTTTAGGACCCAATACTGCTCCGGGTCTGCCCAGATCATCCAAGTAGTCAGTCTCCATAAGGAAATTACCACCCTTCTCTAGGCCCTTTTTTATAACGTCACGTGAAGCTATCAGGGATGGTGTGAGCCCATAATTTTCATCCTCACTAACATAGGGGCCTGAGAAATGTTTTATAACCTTATACTTTTTCATACCAGCCTTTTCAGCCATCTTGGAAAATTCTTGGAATTGTCTAGGGGTTGAACTTTCAGTATGGAGTTGCACTGGACAATCCACTTCCCTTGCAAGTTCCAATGCATATGATAATATCCTGTTGTGGGCTTCCCATTCACTTTCTTCTACAGGATAATGTGGCCTTCCAATTTCGCCAATACCTACGGCTTTCCCATCAGATACTAGCCTCTGGGCGTATTCAAGCCCCTCTTTGACGAGTGCTTCAGCCTCTTTGATGGGTGTGCCGGATTCTATGAGCCTTGAAAGTTCTGCTGGGTGCACTCCTACTATGGGATATGCTTCCACTTCAGTTTGGGAGTTTATTATCTTCGCATATTTTATGACGAGTTTCATGGCCTCCTCGAACTCTGATGGTTTCTGGATGGTCCAAGTAGGCTTGTTGGGTATTATCATCCTTTTGCCGCCTGCTCTGTGGAACTTTTCAGCCACTTTCACAGGCCCTTCACCATTGATATGATCAACGTGGATATGGTTGTCTGTTATTTTGATGTCCATCTATGATCAGCCCCACATTCTAGGCGGATTCTCTTTGGTTTTTTTATCCCCATTTTCTCTAATACCATGCTGATGTCTACTTTGGTCTTATAGCATCCGTCCTTGAGGAGTGGCACGCCTTGGGGTGCGAATTTGGATAATTTCATCATGGCGATATTCAAGTCCTGGTAGCAGGCGACGCCGAGCACTGACTTAAATTTGTTCTCTTTCACTATCTTTTTAAGGAATGTGGAACCTGGTATTATGAATACGCGGTAGCCTATTTCCTCAGCCTTATTCTTTAATATGCTGATTATGCACTTTTTACAATTTTTGCATTGTAAACCTGAAGGTTCTAATGGCGCTTCACACTTTGGGTGTCTTAGGCAATGTGGGAGTATCAAGAGCTTATCCTCTGCTTTTATACTATTGAATTTTTCCTCGTTAATCTTGTTCCTAACTTCAACCCCTATCTGGTCCACTATACTCTCATCAACTCCTAGGATGCTCGCAAACCGTTTAAAGGGCCCATAGAACAAATCTACTGTTACAAGGAGTAGTCTGGGGAATATTAGACGATCACTTTTTAATAGTATCCTCCCGAGGAATAGGCTCAACAAGAGCAATAATAAAATGCCCATTAACACAAGGAGGATGACCTGGCCAAATAATTGATAAAAGTCTACCATCATCACATTGGATAGATTGTTGCAACCGTATATAATAACTTTTTGTAAACCGAAAATATAACACAGTACATATATTCACCCAACTTTTAAAATAGAATAGTATACACCCCTTGGAAGGTGATGAAGGACAGTTATTTATTTTCCATTTTTTAGCATGTTTACTACCCTCAAAAAAATGGGAAGATTATCAGCTGGGAATATAAAAGTCCATGGGGACAACCTAGAGAAGATATTAAAACAAGATCATTAGATGTCTATTTGGCAAAATTCGACAAAAAAAAAATCTACTATATATGATGGTCAGATGATGATTATGCACTTGGATGTGGGGGGTCTCTGATAAGATTGGAAACCCATACAATAGTCGGTGAGACAAAATCCCCATAGTATCTTAGAGTGACACCAAAAGGTGGCATGGCACCATTAAATGTGACGGTAACTGCTAATATCAACAATACTGGGGACTTGAGGGGGGGATGCATGGCACGACTTAAAATAAACGGTCAAATAGTTTAAGAGAAAAACCTTATGGTTCAAATTGGACAAAACATTTACTAGGCTGCTGTCTAAGAGAACTTATAAGGTGACGGTGAACAACCTACCCAGTAACTGTTGGTCATGCGGTAACAACAAATGATAAGCTTGAATACCAGCAACTAAACATAATCATTAAAAATTAGCCCATCGACAAACCCCATTAAGTACTAATGCTGGGGGGGTGCTCTCACCAAAAAAACATGCCTTCAAGTAGCATACAATGTTAAAAAGTACATGGAAACCTAATAATCGTTCACCAAATTATGCCACAACAACAATCAGGAAAATAAGTTATAAGAATCCCATATACGCCTATGCAAGGAAATAAACTTCTACAAAAATCAACAACAAGCTGCCAACCTCTGTAAAAATCTCCCCCTCCATTTTCTTATTAAAAAATGAGTCCTAGGAGTTTTTTATCTTGTCTATTCTTGTCCTTTCAACTTCTCCTTGAACTACTATACCATCCTTCACGGCTTTTATAATCGTACCTGACAATTCTGGGGCCGAACAGAGCAGATCCTGTTCTGGGTGAGTCCCAGGGGTTATGTTACAGTCTAGTTTTATGGTTTCACCGGCCGATACGACCATTTTAAGGCGTTTGGAGGTTGGATGACCCTCTTCCAGGACGATTAGGGGGGTTCCTACTTCTCTTAGGAAGTGTATCATACATTTTATAGCCTTCTCTATTATGGGGCCTGTTTCGAATGCTGAGACGGCTATAAGGTCATCTTCATCCAGTGATAGTATTATCTCACCTTCTGGGGTGCCCATGTATATGTTACGGGGTTCTTCCGATTTCACCACGCCAACGATGCCATTGTATCCGCTGATGAATAGTATCTCATCTTTTTTTATTCTGAACATTCTACGTTCTCTGACTGACATGATGGACATCTGACCTTTTTACCAACACCCTTGAACTCATTACCACAATCAAGGCACTTACATTTGCGACTTGTGACCTTTTTAAGGTCTATGTCTACCATGGGCCCTCCTACACTGCACATGAGATCATCCCCTCCTACTCGGAGCATTCTATGTTATCTGATTGGCATGATGGGCATATGATCCTCTTACCAACACCTTTGAACTCATTACCACAATCAAGGCACTTACAGCGCCTGGTTTTGAGTTTTCTCATTTTTATATCAGCCATTGGCCCCCCTACTGTACACAATTTAACTCACCTCAACAATATATTATAATCTTATCTTTTATTAATAGTTTTTTTATTCCTAAAAAATGTGTTTAGAGTATGATCTGGGGAAATGACTTATTTTATAAAAGGGATAATAGTATATAGTCTTAGGATATTTTTTCCTTGTGGTGAGTATAGTGAAGAATTTGATTTTCCCATTCACGGCAATAGTAGGACAAGAAAAAGTGAAAAAGGCCCTAATATTAAATGCAATAAACCCTTCCATTGGTGGGGTTCTGATAAGGGGCGATAAAGGTACAGGTAAGACAACAGCAGTCAGGGCACTGGCGGATCTGCTACCATCAATAAAGACTGTTAAAGGATGCCCATTCAATTGCAACCCTGATGACAAGGAGTCGCTCTGTCAACTCTGCAAGTCAAAGGATAATATTGAAATTGAAGAGAAAAAGATGAGAGTCGTTGAACTACCATTAGGTTCAACAGAAGACAGGGTAGTCGGATCATTAGACATAAAAAAGGCTCTCAAGGAGGGTATAAAAGCCCTAGAACCTGGTATACTAGCGGAGGCCAACCGTAACATACTCTATGTCGATGAGATAAACCTCCTAGACGACCACCTTGTAGACGTTCTACTAGACGCGGCAGCCTACGGCATCAACTATGTTGAAAGGGAGGGTATCTCAATATCACACCCATCTAGGTTCATACTAGTAGGTACAATGAACCCAGCGGAAGGAGAGCTAAGACCACAACTAGCAGACCGTATAGGCCTACACATTAACGTGGAAACCATCCAAGACATCAAAGAAAGAGTGAAGATCATGGCTCGTAGAGAAGAATTCGAGGAGGACCCAGAGGCCTTCAGAAAAAAATTCCAAGAAAAACAAGAAAAACTACTAAAGAGGATACTCAACGCAAGGAAACTACTAGCCAAAGTTAAAATAGACGAAAGACTTTTAGAACTCATAGCGAGAATATGCGTTAACGTGGGCGTGGACGGTCACAGGGCGGATATAGCTATCCTTAAAGCTTCAAAGACCATAGCAGCATACAATGGTAGAACAAGGGTCCTGCCAGAAGACCTTGAAGAGGCTGTTGAACTAGTCCTAGGAGAAAGAATACCTGAAAGATCATACGCCCGCCAGGACGTGAAAAGGCAAATACAAAAAGCAAAAACAGAAATGGGACAAGAATCTAGCGAGGCGGCTGAGGGCGAGGCCACAGGGGGTGGGAACCCCCCGCCGGATGAGAAGGGATACGGTGGTGAGAGCAGACAACCCAGCCTAGGCTCAGCAGACTTGAAGATGACACCCAACCCAAGTGAGAGGACAATACAAGAAGAAGAAGTTGACATAGACCTCAAAAGCATCCTAAAATTTAAAGGCAAAAAGAACAGGAGACTTTACGGCAGCAGAGTAGAATCAAAGACAGAAAAGGGAAAATACGTGAAAAGCAAAATGTTAAAGGGGAAATCAAAGGACATAGCGATAGACGCAACCTTAAGAGCAGCAGCCCTCAAATCAGAAGACCATATAAGAGTAGAACCTGAAGATCTCCGAGAAAAGATCAGAAAACATGGGGCAAGGGCCAGCATAGCACTCGTAGTAGATATAAGCGGCTCCATGTTCACAGACCAGAAAGCAGCCAAGATAAAGAACATACTAAACAAGATAATACAAGACGCACAACGCCACAAAGACAAACTAAGCGTAATAGGATTCAAAGGAAGAAAAGCAGAGATAATAATACCCACAACCAAGAGAGCCCAGTCATTCCAACAAAAAGTAGACAACATTAGAGTAGGTGGCACCACACCCATGGCCCACGGTATAAAAAAGGGACTTGAAATACTTAAAGAAGAGAAGAAAAAAGAAGAATACGTGCCAGTGATGTTAATATTAAGTGATGGCATGCCAAACGTCGGCATCGAGGGCAGGCCAATCCAGGATGTCATGGAACTCGGAAGAGAACTTAACAAAAATGAAATACACACAGTAGTTATAAATTTTGAGAGAAAATTCCAACAAGGCCGCAATATAAACATGGAACTTGCAATGCTATCAGGTGGAAGATATTACGACCTAGACCAACTAGAAGACCCATCACTTGCAATACCTAAGATAATGGACTACGAAAGAAACCAATTCTAGAAAAAAAGAGACTATGAGGATCATCGTTTATCATGCAGAGGAATGTGACAGGAAAAAGTGTACAAGCCTAAAATTGGCTAGGATGGGGAAAATCAAGATAGTAACAAGCCCCAAGAGGATACCAAGAGGTAGCATAGTACTCAACCCATTCGCAGAGAAGGCTTTATCACCATCAGACAAAGACAGGATCCTCAAATGGGGTGTTACAGCCCTAGATTGTTCATGGAAAGAGGTTAAAAAGTCTTCACCAATTTTCGCAGTTAAAAGGTATCATAGGGCGCTACCATACCTAGTAGCTGCTAATCCAACAAATTATGGCAAACCCTTTATATTGTCAACTGCAGAAGCCCTAGCAGCAACCTTTTATATAATTGGATTAAAAGATATAGCAGTCAATATAATGTCCTCATTCAAATGGGGTCCCCACTTCCTAGACCTCAACAGGGAATTACTAGAGGCATACTCAAAGGCTAAAAACAGCCGAGAAGTTGTCAAAATCCAAGAAGAATTCATAAGGAGATGATACTAATGGCAAAATTCGAAGTAGCAGAGGAGAGAATATTCAACGTCAAAATATGCTTCAAATGTAATGCAAGAAACCCGCCAAATGCTACAAGGTGCAGGAAATGCGGCTATAAAGGTTTAAGGTTCAAGGCGAAAGATCCAAGAGGCTAAATCCCCCACTCTTTTGTGTCCAATATGAAGGTTGAAGATTATTTCAACAATATCCTCAAAGAGAGGAAAATGCACCTCACCCTCATCGACCCAGAAGAACAAACATCAGAGGAAGCGCTCAAAGTAGCAACTGCAGCGATCCAAGGAGGATCCGATGGGATAATGCTCGGCGGGTCAACTACCGACAACATAGAATTAGAAAAAACGGCAAAAACGCTCAAGGAGAACCTAGACGTCCCCATAATATTATTCCCTGGTAACATTTCAGGCATAACAAGCCACGCTGATGCCATATTTTTCATGACACTTTTGAATTCCACAAACCCATATTGGATAATAGGAGCCCAGGCACTAGCCGCACCCACCATAAAAAAGATGAAAATAGAACCCATCCCCATGGGCTACCTTGTGATAGAACCAGGAGGCACAGTAGGATGGGTGGGGGACGCCAAGCTAGTCCCAAGGGAAAAACCAGACATAGCAGCAGCCTATGCGATGGCAGCAGAACTACTAGGAATGAGACTATTCTACCTAGAAGCAGGATCCGGAGCAGACAAACCAGTACCAGCAGAGATGATAAAAAGGGTGAAAAGGTCCACAAACCTAACACTCATAGTAGGCGGCGGGATAAGAACTGGAGAAGACGCTAGAAGAGCAGCAAAGGCTGGCGCGGACATAATAGTAACAGGGACAATAGTAGAAAATGCTACAAACATCAAAGAAAAAATATCAGAGATAGTAAAATCCATAAGAAAACCCTAAACTCCCATTATATTCTTTTTTGTGTGGGGGGGATAATGAAAAATGCACTAGTCGCCAAAACCCTAAACAGGGTAGCGGACTTCCTCGAGTTGAAAGAAGAAACATTCCGAGTTAAAGCCTACAGAAGAGCAGCCCACACCATCCAACTACTACCAATAGACATAGAAGAATACGCCAAAAAAAGAAAACTAACAGACCTGCCAGGAATAGGGGAAAACATAGCCAAAAAAATAGAAGAAATACTAAAAACAGGCCGACTATCCTACCTAGAAAAACTAGAAAAAGAATACCCCATAGACATGGACAGCCTACTCGCAATAGAAGGAATAGGCCCAAAAACAATAAAAATACTCTATGAAAAACTCAAAATCAAAAACCTCCAAGACCTAGAATACCATGCCAAGAGGCATAATCTCCGAAAAATAGAGGGTATAGGGGAGAGAAAGGAGGAAAGAATACTTCAAAGCATAAAATTCGTCCGTTCAACCCTCGGAAGGAGGCTGCTAGCCTATGCGGAGCCGATAGCACAATATATAAAATCTTTACTAGAAGAGCGTCCAGAAATAGAAAGAGCAGAGATAGCAGGGTCTATAAGGAGGGGTAAAGAGACAATAGGGGACATAGACATCCTAACAATAACAGAGAACCCGGAAGAAACCATAAACTACTTCACATCCCTAGAGATGGCAGAGGAAACAGTGGCCAAAGGATCCAAGAAGGCTATAATACGCTTAGAGGATGGGATTGAATGCGAACTCCGCACATTCACAAGAGAAGAGTTCGGCGCAGCCCTATTATACTTCACAGGATCCATGGAATTCAACATCGAACTCCGAAGAATGGCCCGGTCAAAGTCGATGAAACTAAACGAATACGGATTATACAAGGACAAGAAGAGGATAGCCTCAAAGACAGAAGAAGAAATTTTCAAGAGCCTAGGATTATCATATATAGAACCCGAACTGCGGGAAAATAATGGAGAAATCGAGGCGGCTGCAGAGGACAGCCTACCCAATCTCGTGTCAGAAGAGGATATTAGAGGAGACCTTCACATCCACACAATATGGAGTGACGGCACCGAGACGATAGAGACCATTGCGAAGGCCGCTCAAAGCCTGGGATATGAGTATATAGCTATCACGGACCATAGCAGTTCCCTGAAGATTGCTGGGGGCTTGGACGAGGAAAAACTCCAAGGACAGATAGAGGAGATAGACAGTTTAGACCTTAAAGTATGCGTATTCAAAGGCATAGAGGCTAATATAAGATTAGATGGGGAATTGGACGTCCCAGATGACATACTATCAAAGTTGGATATTGTGATAGCGAGCATACATTCGCCAGGAAGGGAGGACATGACGGAAAGGATGCTCGCAGCAATAGAAAACAAGCACGTGCATATGATAGGACACCCAACCGGCAGAAAATTGTTCAAAAGAGACGAATACCCCCTAGACCTTGACATGATATTCGAGGAGGCGGAGAAGACAGGTACGATACTGGAGATAAACGCAAATCCTATAAGATTAGACCTCCGCGATATTTACATTAAAAGGGCCCTTGAGTATAATTGTAAATTCGCCATAAACACCGACGCCCACAGACTCCCAGACCTCCATAACATGAGGTGGGGTGTTAAAACAGCGAGAAGAGGATGGGCAACACCCTCAGATATAATAAATACTCTGAAAATAGATAAAATAAAAAGAATATTTGGTTAGGCTGGTACAAGTTCTCTTATTACTTGCTTCACCCATTTGTGATTCATCTTCCTTGCCTGAACCTTCTTAACAAGCTTGCATGGTGTGTGCTTAACTATTCCCGTATACTTTGTGCCATTAACCACTATCAGATACTTTACTATCATGTTCTTGTCTAAGATTATTGGTGAAGTATAGAGTGTGCTCTTGTTGGTTGGCATCTTACCATTCACTGTATAATACACATTTTCTGGGAAGACTAGGGAAAGCGCGGTACCATTAAATGATATCGTAGGATATATTGTCCGGTTCCTATTTGTTCCTGTTATTTCATGCTTAATTATACCATACTTTGTTGTTGTATTGTCCTTTATCATATACTTTATTTGCATGGTCTTATTCAAGACTATTGGCGCAGTATACAATGTACTGTTCTCTGTGGGCACTGAATTATTGGTATAGAACATTGAAGCCGCTGATCCGACGCCAATCCCAAGGAATAGTATAAGCGACGCCAATACCAATGCATATAATCTATTCATCTAGCCACCTCCTATTCTTCTCTATCAAACTTATATATAAACCTATTTTAGCTTTTTCGTGAAATCAGATATTAATCTGAGGAACCTGGCGAGGAATCTTCTCTCCCTCCTAGCCTGTATCTTGTCCTGCAATTGTCTTGCCAGGATCCTGAAAGTCGCGTCTGGTTGATGGGTTGCATACTTCAAATATAATGGGATTCCAATAAAAGTTAAAAGCAGACCCCAAAGTATAGAGTCAACCGAACAGTTAACCATAAGATAAACACATACAAAAAATCCTAGGATAGCCTTAATAGGTATCCTTTCCTTCTTGAGTAAAGGTAATGATATACAAGTCAGAATGTAACAGAAGAGTAAAGTGAACACAGAAATACTAATAAGTTGTGTGGCCGTTCCCAGAATAGCCGCTACCATAGCTGTTAAGTTCTGGAAAACCAGACTCACATGTGGTGTTCTATACCTTGGATGTACCGAAGCGAAGACCCTTGGAAGAAGACCATCAGATGCCATAGCATATAATATCCTCGCAGTAGAAAGTATACCAGCCTCCTCAGAACCAGATATTGAAAATAGAGCCCCTATGGTCATGAGAAGAGCCCCCAAGGGTCCTAGTAACATGTACCCTGCAAGTGCCAAGGGCGCCCGGCTATTCGCAAGGAGATCCCATGGGACAACACCTAATATAACAAAATTTGTGACAAGATAAAAGAACATTATAAACACCATCCCAAGGATTATAGCCCTTGGTATCGTAGTTTTAGGGTCTATAACCTCATCAGACGGTACTGTTACAAGCTCAAAACCGACATATGCCCAGAACACTAATACAACAACACCACCCAATCCTCCCAGACCATAAGGTGCGAAAGGCGTATAATTAGCCATGAGAACATCAGGTTTCATTAAAAAGTAAACCAGACCGGCAAGGGCGAAGATAAAAAGTGGAGCCAGCTTCAAAACAGTCAAAGCATCATTAACCTTACCAGCCACTTTCACACCCCTATAATTTACCAGAGTTAAAGAAACTATGAAAACAACTTTAACCAAGCCTTGCATGATAGGATCCAATGACAGAAAATGGAGCAAATATGAAACAAATGCAACAGGGAAAACTGCTATAGCAACCCATGATGACACCCAAAGAGACCAACCCACAAGAAACCCTATGAAATCCCCAAATACATGCCGAGCATACGCATAGGGTCCGCCTACACGGGCTAATACCGATGAAGACTCGGCGAATACAAGTGCGATTATAATCGCCATAATCCCGGCTATAAACCATGATAGTATAGATGCAGGTCCAAGGGCCCCCGCACCAACAGCAGCCACAATATAAATATCAGCCCCGACAATAGTCCCAATTACAAGGTTCACAACATCAAATAATGTAAGAGCCCTTCGAAGCTTCATAGAATAACATTTCTATCAGGGCTAATATTTAAGAAATTGTAATGGGGTATTGGATTAAACCCCAATGGGAAGTTACTCATATATACCTTGAAAATTAGAAAATAAATTTGGTGAATATTATGGTATCCGCCGAAGAGCTGAAAAGAAGATTGGAAGAAAAAAGGAGAAAGGGAGCGGTTGAACCATCAACTCCTCCAAGAGAAGGGGCAGAGGAGCCCATAAAGTATTGCCCTAACTGTAATAGAGAATATGGGCCTGATGCCAATTTCTGCGAAGAATGCGGCACCAAACTCGAAGAAAAACGCTTGGAAGAGGAAAAACCAGCAGCGCCTAGTAAATATGAGGATGTTATTGTTGTAAGTTCAAATCATGTCCCAGGATATCGTGCAGTTGAAACTTTAGGCTTCGTTTACGGTCTTACAGTCAGGAGCAGAGGAATTGGAGGCCAAGTAGGGGCCGGCTTAAGATCTCTAGTTGGGGGGGAAATCAAAGAGTATGTTACCATGATGGAGCATGCACGCCAAGAGGCTATTGATCGCATGATAGAACATGCAAAGGAACTTGGAGCTAATGCTATTATAAGCGCACGATTTGATTCTGATTCCATATCTAATGTCATGCAAGAGATCCTAGCCTATGGTACAGCCGTTATAATAGAAAAAGAATAAAAAGCCCCACGTATTACGTGGTGGGGGTTATAATATTGGGGGTCTTGGAAAAGATAATTAAAACCCTTGAAAAAGAGGTTAAAAGGGACATTGACAGTCAATATTTTTCAGGAGGCCATGGGATCCGCAATTCTCATGATGATTATTTCAAACCCCTTAGGGACGTTGAACCGCATTTAATGGCATTTGTTGACGGTGGGAACAACACTATATTAGAAGCCCCAAGATTCTCCTTACAAGTAAATAGGGTATACTTCAATCTCTTCAAGGGCAAAGAACGTCAAAGACCATCCTCCAGGATACCTGAAAAGATAGAATTTTTCTCTTATCTTAGTGTCCATGATTCAGAGAATGGAGAAGTAGGTAAAGTGAAGATATTCCCACTCTCAGAAGAACATAGAAAGTATCTGCCAATGGAAGAAGATCTTACAGTAACGCTCCCAGGACCCCCAGATTTTTACCAACGAAGTAGAATGTTCTCGGTTGCTCGAAGATTCGCTGAATGGAGCTTCAGCACTCGTATAATAGAAGAGGAACTTGATGATGGTGACATACTTGTGAAAGATGGTTCGCTGGACACATCATTCGAAGGAGAGCGCATATACCTACATAGAATATTAAAAGCCGCTGATAAAATAGGTGTTAACCTTGCAGGCCTTTCAAAAACATGCACATTACCTACACCCACTGGAAATTCTCTAATAGCCTCCATTAGAAAATTGGCAAAAGATAAAAATTATGAAAGATGGTATCATCTCCTAAAACCTAAAGAGGTGAAAGGGCACCTTATAAAGATAATGATTGTTAAATTACATGAACTCTCAGATTATATTTTTAGATTAGACCTCTTCGGCAAAGATGATGAAGCCGAGATAATATCTGCCATTGGAGAAAATACAGTTGACCCCACATTCCCTGGCTACCCATATGGTCTCATAGATGCTGACCTTAACGCAAGGGTACGTATGGATGAAGTGAAAATGTACAAGGCAAGTATATTATCAGGATTACCAGAGGACGTCCTAGAAGAGTTGAAATATCATATAAGGGCGGTTGACGCCCATGAAAAATTAAACAGGATAGCCATGATCAAGGATAAAAAAATTAGATAGGAGGGAATCCAATATCAGTGCCATAGGGCAGATCATAGGAGGAGAAACTTCAAAGATTTTTATAAGAGAAAGGAGTGGTTCAAGGATAGAACTCGGAGATCTACTAGTTGCAGAAGAGGACGATGGCAACTATAGCATCTTACAAGTAAAGGATCTAGTTTATCATTCACAAGTCCCACAGGTCATGAGAGAACTCGCTTCAGGGATTCAACTCGAAAACCGCGGCTCCCAGGTGGAATTTTTAGATGAGGAGCTTAGAAATTATATAATCGCAGAAGCAAAAACCATACTCCAAATACGAAACGGTAAACCACAACTACCCAAGAGACTGCCAAAATTTTTCACCCATGTAAGGCGCATAGAAGATGATGATCTCAAATTTTTAAAAAAGGAAATAGAAGATCCACTCTACTTGGGCAATGTGAGAAGCGGCTCAAAAGAACTTAAAACAAAGATACACGTTAATGCCAGAGAAGCAATACCACACCACATCCTTATACCTGCAACAACAGGCAGGGGAAAAAGTAACCTAGTAAAGGTGATGCTCTGGGAACTCATGGACATAGAAAACATAGGCATGCTAGTCCTCGACCCCCACGACGAATACTATGGCAGAAACGAAAAAGGATTAAAAGACCATCCCAACCAAGAGAAACTCAGATATTATACTCCCGAGATTTCAAAGGTTGAAGGCGAGGCAATTTCCCTTAACATAAACCTTAGATCCATAAGACCGGAACATTTCGATGGTATAGTCGAATTTACAAGCGCACAAAAGGATGCAATAAAACTTTACCATAACAAGTTCGAAGAGAACTGGATACAAAACATTATAAGAGGAGAAAAAGTCGAGAACCAGGAAGGAACCAAGGAAAAAGTAAGTCCCAGCACTCTCAGCGTCCTTCAGAGAAAATTCGATAACATACTCGGCATTTACGAAGAAGAAGGCCGATTAGAATCTCGTGGAGGTGTATTCACAACAGACGCTGGGGATTCAACCATCAAAGATATTATAAAATCCCTAGAAGATGGTGAAATCGTTATAATAGACACCTCACGGCTTATGGGCGAAGCAGAATTACTAGTAGGCAGCATAATCGTCGGAGCATTATTCAACAAATACCAGAAGTACAAAGCAGAAGGGAAATTAGAAGAGAAACCCATAATCGGTATAGTGATCGAAGAAGCCCCAAGAGTCCTTGGCAAAGAAGTCATAGAAAGACAAGGCCATAACATTTACAGTACAATAGCAAGGGAAGGCCGGAAATTCAACATTGGACTCGTGGCCATAACACAACTTGTAACTTTAATCCCCAGGACAATACTTGCGAATATGAACACGAAGATAATCTTGGGAAATGAAATGTCACAAGAACGATCCGAGATCATAGCAAGCGCATCACAAGACTTATCAGATGATAACCGGGCAATAGCAAGTCTTGACAGGGGAGAGGCTATAGTGACTAGCATATTCACAAAATTCGCAGTACCCATCAAAATACCGCTTTTCGAAGAACATGTCAAAGACAAAATAAGTGAAACAAAGGAGAAACCCCCACTCCTATCTCCCGAGGACTTATAAGAGGTGCAGATTATGTATAGATTCGCTCATTTAGCAGACTGTCACCTTGGGGCGCATAGATACACAGAACTTAAAAGGCTAGAACTTGAAAGTTTTGAAAGGGCCATCAAGAGGTCCATCGATTCAAAGGTTGATTTTATCCTAATATCAGGGGATCTATTCCATTCTAACATACCCAATATGGAAGTTGTCAAGGGAGTCGCTAAAATATTAAGAGGTCTCAAAGAGGCTAAAATACCGGTATATGTATGTTATGGGAGTCATGATTACAGTCCAACCAGAACATCAATGATTGACGTGCTTGAAAGCGCGGGTTTACTAAAAAGGGTGGACAAGATCCGCCGAGAAGAAAAAGGGTATACTCTTGATTTTACCGCGGACCCAGTGACTGGGGCGAAACTTACGGGTATATCAGCCCGTAGAATGAGTATGGAAATAGAACAGTTCAGATACCTTGACAGGGGCCCATTAGAAGCCGAGGAAGGGTTTAAGATATTCCTTTTTCATAGTGCCATAACAGAATTTAAACCAGCATATCTTTCAGAGATGGAATCCATCCCATTAAACCTTTTCCCCCAAGGCTTTGATTATTATGCGGGGGGTCACCTACATGAGAGGATAGAAAAATATGAAGAAGATTATGGTCTGATAGTCTATCCTGGGCCATTGTTTGGATCATATGCAACTGATCTTGAAGCAAATGCCAATGGCAAACAGCGGGGATTTTATATTATAGAATTTGATGATACTATCCAGAGTACGAATTTTATGCCATTGGATTTTGTTAAATATGCCTATTTTGAATATGATGTTACAGGTAAAGGCTCCCAGGAGGCTATGGATGATATAATTTCCAAGCTACAAGTTTGTGATGTTGAGGATAAGCTCGTTATGGTGAAGATTTTGGGGGAGCTTTCATCAGGTAAAACAGCCGATATAGATCCTTTAAGGATAAGGAATCTGCTCATGGAGATGGGGGCTTTACATGTTAACATAAACCGGCATGGCCTCAAGCGCCGTGAAAGACGGCGGATAAGGGTTAGGTTTGATCAGGATGCTTCAAAGATTGAAAAGATCCTTTTCAAGGAGAACAGGGAAAACTTGGATGTTCTCAGAGAGTGTGATGTTGATGTTGCCAAGGAACTTTTGGATGTTTTGAAGCGGGATAGGAAACCTAATGAGCGCAGAATAGATTATGAGGATGGGATGTTTCGTGATGCTCTTCGTGTATTGTCACTTGATAAGTCCCTAGGTGATCTTTTATGATCATCAAATCTTTGGAACTTAAAAATATTCGAAGTTATAGGGAGGCGAGGATAGACTTTTCTACTGGTGTTACATTTATTAAGGGTGATATCGGCTCTGGTAAGACAACAATACTTTTAGCGGTTGAGTTCGCCCTTTTTGGTCTTGGCGGTCAACGAGGGGCTGGTCTGCTCCGTCTGGGTTCGAATAGGGGTTATGTGTCCTTAACATTCCAAGTGGATGGTAAAACCTGCACTGTTTATAGGAGTCTTAGAAGGACTAATGGGAGTATAAGCCAGGGTGAATGTTATATTGAGACAGAGAATGGTAGGATGAACTTGAGACCGACAGAGATGAAGGACAAGATACTTGAGAAATTAAAGTATAATGAGCCTTTGAATCCGCGTGCAAAAAGCCGCATTTACAGGTATGCTGTTTTCACCCCACAAGAGGAGATGAAAAATATAATAAACATGAACCCTGAAGATCGGCTTAAGACTATTAGAAAGGCTCTAAGATTGGAAGATTATAAGATAGCCATAAATAACGCTAATATGGTGGCGGCTAGGATTGGAAAAAGGGCTGATGGGCTCAAGGAGAGAATACACGACCTACAAAAATTAAAGGATAAGAAAGATGACAGTGAAGATGAAATGCAAAGGTATGAGCTTTTAATCAGAAAAATAGAAGATGAGAAGGAAAAACTAGAAGAGAAGAGAAAACTTGTAGAATACAACCTCGAAGAGTTAGAAATGAAATATGAAAAGGTAAAATATGCTGAAAGCAAGAAAAAAAGTCTGATAGAGAAGATTAATATTATAAGGGAGCAGATAGAAGAAGCCAAGAAGAAAAATGAGAGGATAGAAGAAGAGTACAGAAGACACATTCTAGAAAAAGAGGAAAAAGAAAAAGAAAAATCAAAACAAGAAAAGAGACTAAAAAGGGTAGAAGAATCCCTAGAAATTATAAAAAGGGGAATAGAGAACATACAAGAAGACTATGAGAACATACTACTAGGCAAAAACCAATTAGAAAACCTGAAAAAACAAAAGCAAGAGCATCTAGAAAGACTTCAAGAAATCCAAAAAGACAACGAAAAAATCAAAAAGGAACAATCCACGATCACCAAAAAAATCAAAAGCTTGGAAAGGATTAAAAAACCATCCACTCAAAGCCTAACAGAAGTCGAAGAAATCATAGAAAAATACAGGAAAAAAATAGGGATAACAGAGGAAAAAATAGGGGAAATCAACGCTAAGATAAATGACTACTCCTCAATAAAAGAAGAAAAAACTTGTCCAACATGCGGAGCCCCAGTCAACCCGTCCAAGATCAAAAAGAAACTCAAAGAAAAACAAGAGCAGAAAAAAGAACTTGAAAAAACAAAAAAAGAATACGAGAGAAAAATAAAAGAAAAAAAGAAGCTCAAAGAAGAAATAAGAGAATATGAAAACGCCAAAAGAGAACTAGAAAGCCTCAAAGAAAAACTAGAAGACAAGGAACAAACCTGCCAAAAAAATAATAAAGCGATAGAAAAAATCCAAGAAAAAACAAAAAATATAAAAAGGATGATAAAAAGCCTAGAAGAGAGCATAAGAGCGAAATCAGGCATACAGGATGAGATGAAACGGCTTAAAACCGAAGAGAGTGAATTAGAGGGTGAGAGAGACAGATTAAAAGAAAAAATAGCCAACATAAAAGCCTCCATAAGATCACATCAAGAAATGATCAAGAAACTAAAACCAACCCAAAACATGGAATACCAAGAAAACAAAAGAATCATAAAGGAAAAAACAAACCAAATAGAATCCGCAAAGGAAAAAATCAAAAAACTAGACAAAATACTAGAGAAAAAAGATAAAATAAAAGAAAAAAGAGACCAAAACCAGAATAAACTAGACCAAATCATGGAAAGGATAAGAGAATGTGAAAATGAACGCCAAAGAAACCTTGGAGCGCTCAAAAGGATAAAAAAAGAAATCAGAGAATTGGAAGAACAGATAAAAGAAAAAGAAAAGATAAAAAGATCCATAAAAAGGCTAAAAGAGTATGTTAAATGGCTCAAAGAATACTTCATACCAACACTACACGACATCGAAACCCATGTAATGCTACAAATGAACCAAGAATTCAACAGCCACTTCCAACGCTGGTTCCAAAAACTCGTAGAAGACAATGAAAAAACAGTGAGAATAGACGAAAACTTCACACCCATCATAGAACAAGGAGGCTACGAACAAGACATAGAGCACCTCAGTGGAGGAGAAAAAACAAGCGTAGCACTAGCATACAGACTAGCACTAAACACCATCATTCAAAGATACTCCTCAATAAAATCAGACATACTCATACTAGACGAGCCAACAGACGGATTTAGTAAAGAACAACTCCTAAAATTCAGAGAAATATTAGATGAATTAGAATGCTCACAGATAATAATAGTATCCCATGAAGAAGAACTAGAAAACCTCGCAGACCACACATTCACAGTAGAAAAAAATGGCGGAATCTCAACAATCCAAACAGGATAAAAAAAGTCTTACTGATTGTAACCCTTATTCTGGTGTCCCATCATGAAATTCGCAGTGATAGGATTAGGCGTCGAAGGCAGAAAAGCCGTTAAATCACTTAGAAAGCGTGGATACGAAGTATACGCCACCGACATCAACACCAACCTAAATTTGGAGGGCCTAGAAGATATTGAAGTAGACTTGGGCTTCCATGACCTGGAAAAAATAAGAGCATGCGACGCCGTAATTCTAAGCCCAAGCCTTTATTCATCACCACTCAAAAAGAAAATAGAAGACAAACTACTCTGCAAAATCCTAGAAGACCACAAAAAACCATATACCATAGGGGTCACAGGAACAAACGGCAAAACAACAACAGCCCTCATGATAACAAAAATACTAGAAAACTGGGGTAAAAAAGTCCTAGTAGGTGGTAACGCTGGAGGAGGATTCCAAGGTTACACAGAACTCATACTAAAAGCCTCAGAAAAAAAATACGATATAATAGTCGTGGAAATATGTGACATGACACTAGATTTTGCGGACCAATGCTTCAACCTAAACCTCATAATCCTAACCAACATAGGCCGAGACCACATGAACCACCACAAAACCATCAAAAACTACAAAAAGAGCCTCAGAAGGTTCATAGAAGGAAAAAAGGTCTTGCTCAACAAGGAAGACCCATTATCACTCCAATTAAAAACCCCAAATTCAATACTATACAGTGCATACAATGGAAAACTCAAATTATTCGGGAAATTCAACAAATTAAACGCTGGAGCTGCCGCGGAAGCGGCCAGACTATTAGGCGCGCCAGAAAGTATAATAAACTCCACTCTAGGTGATTTCGAAGCCCCAAAGGGGCGTATAAAAAATTATAAATTCAATGATGCAAATATCATCATAGGGAAAATCGACAACCCCTCAGCCATGAAAACAATACTACAAGAAACTGATTTTGATATTATATTCCTAGGAACCCCAAGAAAAAACGAAGACTGGAGATTCGAAACACTCCAAGAAATAGGCAAAAAACCCCCAAAAATTTTAGTACTATTCCCAGGCCTCGAAGACACAGTAAATATCAGCCTAGAACATGCAAAGAACTTACCATCAAAAGTGCTAACCGCAAAAGACACCAATGAGATCATCAAATTACTAAAAAATCTTAGCAGGAAATACAAGAGAATACTCATAGGGGGTAATGGACAGAAAAAAATCATAAAAATCCAAGAAGGTATAGAAAAGATGGTGAGACAATGAAAAATAGAAAAATACTAGTGGTCGGCGCAGGGAACGCAGGCAGACCCACTGCAAAACTACTACACCACCTTGGCAATGAAGTGCTAGTCACAGAAATCAAAGAATTCGAAAAATTGCCCCCAAAGGCCAAAAAGAGGATAAAAGAGATGCAAAAAAATGGTATAAGATTCCATTTTGGGGGACATCATCCCAAGGAAATAGAATGGGCAGATTCAATCTTCATTTCACCCAACATCCCCAAAAATTCTATAATATACAAACTAATAAAGAAGACAGAAAAGGAGATCGAGTATATAACACCTTCTATGATTGGGAAGATGCTCAACTCTTTTATTAAAATTCCGATGATAGGGGTGGCGGGCACAGATGGTAAAACCACAACCACAAACATGATAAAACATATCATAGAAGGACAGCATCCCACAATATCCTTTTCATCATTAGAAGATTCCCTTGTCATTGAAGGTCTAGTCGACCTACTAATAGAGAATAAAATAGGTAAGGGCGAATTTGCAGTTTTTGAACTGCCACATGGTACCATAAGGATGACACAAGGCCTTGAATTATGCGCTGGTATTATAACCACCCTCACCCCAGACCACCTCGACGAATTTAAAGATTATAACGATTATATCAAGCGTAACTTTCTCATCAAAGATCTTATCAACCAAAGGGGATTGCTCATACTCAACGGGGACGATCCCATAATAAACAAGCTCACAAGTGAGCTAAAATCGCCCCATATCATCTATAGCGTGGGCAGAAAGAGGAAGGTGGAATTTCATGGTAAAAGTTATGTGACAAGACCTTTACCAGTTGATGTTAAAGCCGAGAATATCAGATTAAACGGTCTCAAAGGATCAGAATTCACCCTCACAATTGGGAGAATACCTACAATCGTCTGTGAAAGGTGTGGGAACATAAAATGTGGATGTGGAGATTTCAGACGAGAATATTTCGGACCATACAAGGAAAGAGTAACTTTGAAGGTTCCAGGGATATTTAATGTTGAAAATGCACTAGCAGCCATTACAACAGGACTCATACTAGGCTTCGACATAGACTATTTAAAAGAGCGTATAGGCCAATTCGAGGGTATAAGAGGTCGTTTCGAGATCATAGGCGAGTTTGATGGTGTTAAAGTTTACATGGACGCTGCTCATAACCCTGAGAGCATGGAAAAATTATTTGATGGCTTGGAATTTGATGGTAGGCTTATAATAAGCCTTGACAACCCCGACACTTTAACAGTCCGGGACAAATTCAAGATAGGCAGAACACTCGCAAAGGCGGCTGACATTCTCATTGTAAGCGCTAAAAATGAAACAACAGAAGAAATAGACTGGAAAGCTGCTGAAGAAGTCGCCAGGGGAGCGAACACCACAAAAACCATAATAGTAGAAAACGTCTACAAATCCATCAAAAAGGCCCTAGAAAATTCTGAAAAAGGGGATACCATAATCCATATGGGTCCTGGTGTTGTTAACGCTTACCAAAACGTGAAAAAGGACATCCAAAGGGCTATAAAAGATTACAAGGAGAACTTCTAAGATGGAGAATATAGTAGTACTTGGGGGTTGCGGGACAGTAGGCAGCCTAATGGCAAGAATACTTGCAAAAAAGGGGATAGTAACAGTCTCAGACATTCGCAAAGAAACACCCCTACGCAAGATCTTCGAAGCAGAAGGCATCAAACTAGACCTCGGAGGCCACAACCCCGAAATAATAAAAGGTGCTGATAAGATAGCAGTAGCGCCAAGCCTATTAGAAAATGAGAATATACTTCAACTCATAAAAGGAAAAAAGATCATAACGGTTGAGGACATCATAGCATCTTGTAAGGTTAAAAAGCCAGTTGTGGGCGTCACTGGGACCAATGGCAAAACCACAACCACAAATATCCTAAAAAACATCCTAAGAGTGGCTGGATACAAGGTTCCTGAACACCATCTTAACATCCAAGGAAATACTGAACTAATACCAGCCCTACAAGCAAGACTAGAAGGTGACATAGCAGTAGTTGAAATAGGAACATTCGGGAGACCAGGTGAGATAAAAAAGACAGCCAAAGACAGTAAAGTCAAAATAGCTATTATAACAAACATTTCAAGGGACCATCTACCACCAGAGGACTTCCCAACATACATAAAATGTAAAAGGGAAATCATAGATGTCGCCCAACACATCATATTAAATGCAGATGATCCAATAGTAGCAAGTTTCGCCAACAACCTCCCAAAAGACAGAGTAACATTCTATGGCATAGAATCACTCAAACACCCATTTGAGGTATTCCCAGAGGATCGAGAATGCCCATACTGTGGCAAACCCCTAAAATACAAGAGGAGATTCCTAGGCCACCTCGGAGACTACTATTGTACATGCGGTTACAAGAGACCGCAACCAGAAGTTAAAGCCACCCAAGTAGAAAAGGACAAGTTCAGATTAAATATAGTAGATGGGACAATTAAACTCAAAATAGGCGGACTTTTCAACGTATATAATAGTCTTGCGGCGGCGGCCGCCAGCCTAACCCTAGGCATAGACCCCAAGTATATAATTAAGGGTATAAGTTCATTCAAGGGTGCCAGCGGAAGACATGAAATAATAAAAGAAAAGCCTAGGATAATTATAGATTATGCTCATAATCCTGCTGGTGTTAGGGCGATAATGCAACTAGTAAAAGAAGAAACTCTTGGAAAGATAATAGTAGTGAATACGATTTCTTCTGAGAGTGGAATAGAAGGTGACAAGGAGATAGCAAGGATACTCTCAAATGCCGACATCGTAATACCTGCATCATATAATGCAAGGAAAGCATCAGCTCATACAAAATCAAGGATCATACATATAAACTCTAGTAGACAAAAAATAAAAAGGGGGACATTGGGGGCAAGCCACCAACAAGTAAAAGAGGCAATCCAAAAAGCCCTGGAATATGCAGATGAAGATGATACTATCCTAATAATAGGAGAAGGGGGTTATAAATATGCTAAGACCATCCTTAAAGGATCCTAGGACCCTGATAGTCATACTAATATTAATAGTTGTTGTAATGGCCCCAATAGACTATCATATACAGAATAGTATACCCCCACAGGATCCTGAGGAGATAAGCAGCCTACCCATAGGAAGTACGGTAGTGAGTGGGATGCAAGTAGCAGACCCTGCCAAGATAAGAAAGGAACCACTAATCATACACCCAGATTATCTAATCGAGAACATAGAAGATAGAGATATAGGCGCGGTCATTTATGGTCTATTCACTGGGACTATGATGACACCAATCAAGGAAATTACGGAGGGTGTTGAAGTTGGTGGAAGAGCCTCCCAATTTGAGGGTCCGGGGATGTTAACAATAAAAGGAGACCAGCTAGTTGTACAACCACCAGCAGACTTCATATGGGCTTACAAGACACCTTACACTTATGCCATTAAAACAAAGGATGGTATAGCTATCATGCAAAAAAATAAGACGATAAAGACGGTATCACCTGAGGGGATAGGTAATATACATTCTGATTATATAAATACCACAGAACTCAAAGAGTGGTACAATGAATCGAAGGTGGGCGACAGGATACCCATAGACTTTTCACTTTCTAATTTTAGTGATGGCAGACTAGAAGTGCCACCCGATCAGATAACTAGATTCTTCGGTGAAAACACGAAAAAATACATGGAACAATACCCTGCAGGCACCCCTATCATGGCTTACATGCGCCATTACAAGGTGGAGGAGATTGCAACAGCCACAAGCCAACTTGAATCCTTCCCAGAATATGATGATATAAACAGGGAATACAATGCAAGAGAATTCGTAAAAGCATGGAACGGTACTATAGTGCCGCCTGGGACAAGTTCATCTGGAAAGGATACAGTCCAGTTCACTTCATCCAGGGATCCGAAGGCCCCCGGTGGGTATGCTTCGCATGGTACATGTCCACCAGCAAGGGCACTTAGGGATGCTGTTGCAAAGGCTGGATTACCCACACCCACAGGTATAAGCTGGGGATACTTCGCCCTCATATATGGTTTCGACCCGGCAACAGATGTTAAAGTATACAATGATGGAAAATATCCCATAATGATAATCATGTGGACTGAAGGATCAGGTCCAAGCATGGTAATATATGCTAAGATACTCAGATTAATACCAACGTGAAATGATGATGGTATCAGGGATTATAACAGCAGCAGGTAAAGGAAAAAGGATGAAAGAGGATATGAAAAAGAGGGGTTTAAAGCCAGTGCACAAACTCTTGCTCAGATTAAATAATAGTACAGTGATAGAAAAGACCATAGCTAATGTCCTAGAGGCTGGCGTGGATGAGTGTATCGTTGTCGTCGGACACCAAAAGGATGATATAGTCCCGGTAATCAGCGACCTAGATGTTAAGATTGTGGAAAACCAGGATGATCTGCCATTGACAGGTTCACTTTTAAATGGTGTGAAGAACTCACGGGGCAGGTTTTGTCTTTGTGTTGCCGGAGACCAGCCAACAGTCACTCCCAAAACTTACAAGAGGATTATTGAAGCGGTAGAAGATGATACCTTGTCGATCCTTGGTAGGGGCTCTTTCGGTCGCTTAGAAGATCCAAGGGGCCTTGGGATGCCATTCGCAGCCACCAGGAAACTCCTACTGGAGTATCTGCCATCCTATAAAGGTAATATCAACCCATTACTTTGGCACCTAATAGAAGATGGTATAAGCTTATATGCTATAAAACCCGTAGATGAGATGGAACTCATTAACCTTAATACTTTCGATGATTATTTAAAAATAAAATTGAGAAACTAGAATTTTTTACCTTCTAGCTCCTCCTCGAGCAAATCTACCCTATCCTGTAGTTCTTCAACTATCTTGGCCAACTTCTCCATTGAAAGCAGAACATCATAGACCCAGCAGGCTATAATCTCGCTCTCAGCCTCTTTCCTATACTTTTTTATCTTTTCGGCTAAGTCACGTGCTTCATCCAATACTTCGGTTATCTCTACCAAAAGACCATCCCCCCATATTTTATGCCATTTCTTCGAGTGCTTCTATTATACAGTCTATGTTTTCGGCTGTTAAACCGACTATGAGTTCATCTTCTTTTATGTCGGAGTATTGTCTTGACCCGCTGCAGGCTAGTGTTATGTTGGCTTCGCCTCTCATGTATGGTCCTGCCACTGCATCTGCACAGATTGATTGTATACCTGCAAAGTCTCCCCTGGCTCTGCCACCTTTGGTATAGACTAGGGCTTGGACTAACCTTAGGGCTTGGGCTGGGTTACAGACCACTATTATAACATCTGGGTCGAATTCTATTTTTTCTAGTGGTGCGTACACTACGGCATAGAATCTTAGATCTATTTTTGGGATTAGGTCTAGTGTTCTTTTCGCGGCTGGGAAACTTGAGAATCGGCCTAGTTCATAGTAGAATTCTCCGGTTTTCACTTTTTCTGGCATTTCATCGGCTCCGATGGCACCTGCTCCTCCTTTGCATTCTTGGTCCTCTGCTAGTGCGTAGAACATTTCGCCCCTGCTTGCTTTCATCACCATTTCACAGTGTCTTGCCGGCTCGCTTATCCTTTCAATGCCTTTGGGCAAGTCTTCTTCGCGGAGCACGAGTTTAACAGCCACTGGGGATCTTTCAAGTCCCAGTTTATCCTTCATTTTCTCGGAGATGGTCCCATAGTCTGTTTTCATTTCATCCCCCCATATGTTATTGGTGGATCTTATATTGTTCGTTATATCTATCTATAACGAACTAATCTATTATACTCGTAGGCCTACCATATTGCCTCCTTTCTATATGTCCACAATCCCTACACTTATAGGTTATCATGACAAAATTTCCCTCAGGATATTCTTCCTCAATTTCAACTGCAACCCCACCACAAACTGAACATTTAACAGTTTCAGGCGCATCCAACCTATAATGTATCAAACCTAACAAACCCCCCAACACACAGAGTAAAAGTATATATTATATTTCCCCCATCTTATATTAATATGAGCACTGAAAAATTTAAGACCGCATTCATAGCATATGTACCAGATGCAGAACCACAAAGGGACAAATGCAAGATCGAAACAAGCCTATATGAACTTACAAGCATCCTAGTAAAAGATGAGGACCAGGCGATAGAAGTATGCCAGGAACTCGTCAAACAAGGAATACATTCAATAATATTATGCCCAGGATTCACACACAAGACAATAGGCAAGATAATAGAAGCTACCGGGGAAAAAGTTGGAATAAGCGTGGCAAGAGGCGATGACAAAAGCACCAAAATAGCGCTAAAGGCCATGGAAGAAGCAGGATGGTTCAAAGAAAAGAGCAAGGAATAAACCCCCCATCAAAAATCCAAAAAAAGACGGGGATCCACCCCCCCAATATTCCGGGAATCAGGCCACCCCCCAAAGGAAAAGTAATAGGGAGGCCTTAAATAGGATCTTATGGGGCTAATCTTATGGGATAATAGTCTCCATGCCCTGGTAAGATTAACAAGCCTCTCCCAGTTTTGTCGATTTTCTTCGCCAATTCTTCTAGTTTTTGCATTTCTTCATGGAATAGCATTGAATTTGCATTGGTGCTTGTCATAAGAAACCTTGGAATATTCAAGAATCTTCTCTCATCACCTTCTAAACTAGGTACATATAACAGATAATCTGCAGTAAACAAGAGCCCCGCATCCTCTGATAAAAAGAAAACCTGCCCTGGTATATGACCCCCAAGACTTTCAAGAACTTTAAAGTGAAGATCCCCCACCTTGAAATTGTCGATTATTGGGAACTCTCCAATTTCGCCTTCCTTTTTTGTCTTGTAGGCCTGCCAGGTCTCTGGAAACTTACATTCTGTGAAATGGTTCACGAGGACCGTGAAGTAATGGTTGAGTTCAAGAAGTGGGGTGTTTGAACCTGCCGCACGATTATCCTCTCTTATAATATCCTTTGCACTTGGGTGCATGAAAACCTTCGCACCATATTCCTCTTGGAAATATCCGCTAAGACCGGCATGATCGGCATCAGCATGTGAAAGGTAGATCCTATTTATCATTGAAGGATCCAAACCATTCTCCTCCAACATAACCTTCACATTATCATAGTATATGCCATAGGAGCCGTCAATCATCACAAGATCATCATCATATTCTAAAAGGTAGATGTTGCCTCCAGTCGGGGGCCTGAAGGCATGTAAGAGTATATCACCCACAGGCAGACTAGGCAATCTCTTATAATGGAATGAGTCCCCCATTTTCGTCCTGGATGATATTGCAAGTGCTAGTATGTTCCCGAATACTTGGCCGGCTTCAAGGTTCCGACCAGCCTCCCTATTAAACTTTAAGAGAGTATCTGAGAGCTTTTTCGAGGTGTTAACGAGCTTTTTTATTTTGTCAACTTCTTTATCGTCTAGTATTTCTCTGAGTTTGAAGTAGAACATTTCAACAAGGTTTAAGCCGATTATCCTATCAGATTCCTCCTTATCAATTCCACTATATTCAAAATTGTAATGATAACCTAGATCATTCAGTTCCCTGGCAAGTTCACTAATCTCCCCAGGATCCTTCACATAAAATGCTATCTCGGCCCTGTTCTCTGATATCATCTCATTATAGACCATGTAGGTTACGTTTGCATCATGTCCTTTGAGTATACGTGCGAAGTCTGCGAGTGTCCCGGGTTTGTTTTCAAGATAAACAGAAACCTTAAGGATATTATCCAAGTTTGTGATTTGGAGATCTTCCTCGTACAATTCCCTGAAGAAACCTTCCCTTGAAAGATCCTTGTAAAGAGGCTTGAATATATTATCCTCGGATTTCCCTTCAACTAGGACACGATTGGGGTGCTCAGACCTATTATAATAAAAATATGAAATGTTTATACCATAATCTGCGAAATAACTGGCGATCTTCGCCAAGGAACCGGGCTTGTCAGGAACATAAACCTTCACCCTACAAAGAAACAAACCATCATCCAAAGACCTCCAAACCTCCAAGACCATAAACCCCCATGATAATATATCAGGCCACAAGAAACATAAAAAATTTAACCACACATAGAGGGATTCAAAGGAATAAACAGACAATGTAATATATCAACCATACAAATAATAATATTATTTATAAATGTGGAAAATATACCATTAGATGCCCACACATAAAAATTTCATATAGGAGGAGTAATTGATGGAAACAACCCTAATATCAACAGTATACTCCATAGAACCAGTCATGATCTGCATAACACAATTCTCACCCAGAAAAGTCGTCCTAATAATGGAAGAAGAACCACCAAAAGAAAAAGAACAAGTACAAAAGATCATAGAAGACACACTAGGAAAATTCATCAAAGTACAAATAAAAGAAACAAGCCTATACGACGTAGTCCAAATAGCCAAGGACACAGTAGACACAATAGACGAAGAAAGAGCAAAAGGAAGAAAAATAGTAGTGAACATAAGCGGAGGAAGAAAAACCCAAGCCCTAGGAGTACTATTCGGATGCTACGCCAGAAACAACGACGTCCAAAGAATAGCCTACGTAACAGAAGAAGAAGGAGAAATAATAGACCTGCCAATACTAAGCTTCGGAATATCCAAGACAAAAAAGAAACTACTAGAAGAACTCAAAAAAGGAGAAACCTCAGTAAAAAACCTCGCCCTAAAACTCGGGATAAGCAGGGGCATGACATACAACCACATAAGAGAACTAAGAAACATGGGATTCATAGACCCCGAAAAACTCGAAATAACATCAGCAGGAGAAATCGCAACACTATAAAAGTGCGGCGTCCGGGATTTGAACCCGGGTCACTGGCTTGGGGGGCCAGTGTCTTAACCAGGCTGGACCAACGCCGCAAAATGCTCCGACCGGGATTTGAACCCGGGTCCTCGGCTCGAGAGGCCGAGATGATTGGCCGGACTACACTATCGGAGCACATATTATTCTAAGTAATATAAAGTTTATAAAATTTTCGGAGACCAAGCCAATGTATGATATAATAATAATAGGAGCAGGACCAGCCGGACTAACAGCAGCAATATACGCCGGAAGACAAGGAAGCAAAACACTCATACTCGAAAAAGGAATAGCAGGAGGAAAAGGACTAGAAGTACCACTCATGGAAAACTACCCAGGATACGAAAAAATACAAGGCCAAAAACTCATACAAAAAATGAAAAAACAAGCAACAAAACATGCAAAACTCAAAGAACTAGAAGAAGTCACAAAAATCGAAAAAAACTCTAAAAACTTTAAAATAGAAACAAAAAAAGACACCTACACAACCAAAACAATAATACTAGCCACAGGCACACGCCACCGAAGACTAAAAATCCCAGGAGAAAAAGAATTCCTAGGAAGAGGAGTATCATACTGTACAACATGCGACGGACCACTATACAAAAACAAAAAAGTCCTAGTAATCGGAGGAGGAAACAGCGCACTACAAGAAGCAATATTCCTACACAAAATAGGATCCAAACCAACAATAATACACAGAAGAGACCAACTAAGGGCTCAAAAATACCTACAAGACCAAATAAAAAAACAAAAAATCCCCATAATCTGGGACACTGTACTAAAAGAGATCAAAGGCAAAGAAAAAGTCCAAGAGGCCATAATAGAAAACAAGAAAACAGGAAAAACCAGCACAATAAAAACCGACGGAATATTCATAGCAATAGGAGAAGAACCCATAAACAAACTAGCAAAAAACCTGGGAATAAAACTAGACAAGGCCGGTTACATAATAACCGACAAACAACAAAGAACCAACATCGAAAGAGTCTATGCGGCCGGAGACATAACCGGCGGCCTCAACCAATGGATTACAGCATGCGCAGAAGGGGCAATAGCAGCAACCACAGCATACAAAGACACACAAAAATAAAACACCTAACATCAAATCTCCAGAGGAAACCAATAACAAAAACTATATCAAAAAAACGCCAACAAGTGAAAATTTAATCTTAAGAAGTAGACATTAGGGTGATGATGATGGATGAAAAAGCTCAATCCACCGAATATCATCCTACTTTTAATTATAAGTATAATACTCGCTCTATTGGCCATACTAATTCTATCATCCTATTTCAAAGGATCCAGTCTTTAATTTAAAGTAACCCCAATCATTGGCCTTAAATAATATATTCAATAAGAGGTAATGTCAGTATCATAAAAGAATGTTCAGTGGTTACATGAATCAGATTCAGAGAATAGTAAAGAACATGGGAGTGACAGGAACTGCACAAATATTAACTGCTCTGATATCCTTTGTACTGGTCATATACCTTGCAAGGTTTCTCGGAGAAGCCGATTTTGGAAAATATAATTTCGCATTTTCATTTACAAGTCTTTTTGTAATATTCGCAGACCTTGGCGTTAACCAACTCCTTATAAGGGAGATCGCAAGGGAAAAACAACTTTCAGAACACTATGTGAATAACGCTATCCTATTAAAGGTTTCTCTTTCAATTTTAACCTTCATAGGTATCGTTCTCATAACATGGCTCTTAAGGTTCCCTAAAACACTATCGATTTTATTATATCTTTTTGGGATATACAACATCCTTCTCACACTTTCAAGTACTTATCTTTCACTTTTTCAAGCTTGGGAAAAAATGGAATACGTCGCACTATTCCAGATCATAGAACGTATAATAATCGTAACCCTCACTCTAACGGTCTTATTCATGGGCTACGGCGTGATAGCAGTTGGATACATTTATATGCTAGCAGGCATCATAGATATGATCGTCGCAGTAACCATAAGCTTCAAAAAATTTATAAGACCACTCTTTAAAATCGATTGGGAACTTCAGAAAAAACTTTTAATAATGGGATTACCATTCGGCTTGAATTCGCTATTTGCAGTATTTTTCTTCAAAATAGACACTATACTCCTAGGTTTTTTAAAGGATGATGTTGCCGTAGGAATTTACAATGCAGCCTACAATCCCCTCCTGAGTCTAAGCATGATTGTCGCAGGGATAGTGTCAACTGCAATCTACCCTGTAATGTCAAAATACTACAAAAAAAATAAAAAATCCCTAGAAAAGTTTACAATCATTTCATCTAAGTACCTCGCAATCTTGGGCTTTCCCGTTGCCACTGGATGCTTCATACTTGCAGACAAATTCATATCAATACTATATGCTGGAGGATATACCAGTGCCATAATAGCATTCCAAATCCTAGCCCTATTCATACCCTTCAGACTCGTCAGCAGCATCACAGGAACGCTTTTAACATCCATAAACAGACAAGGCTATAGAATGTTCAGCGTAGGCATAAGCGCCGCCTTCAACATCATCCTAAACCTCATACTAATACCCTACTACAGCTACATAGGTGCAAGCATAGCCACAGTACTCTCAGAACTCCTACTATACACTCTATTCTTCTTCTATATAGGACGCTATTATAAAACAATAAAAGTAAACCAGACATTCACAAAACCCCTAATAGCATCAATCATAATGGCTCTAACAATATACCCAATAAAAAACTTGAACACATTCATCCTCATCGGCCTTGCCACACTCATTTACTTCATATCCCTCTTCCTATTGAGAACCTTCGGAGATGATGACAGACTATTATTGAATAACTTGTTAGGGAAAGAAGCATGAAAAACGTCGGCGAAATAGAGGATCTGTGCATTGGTTGCGGGACTTGCGCAGCCTTATGCCCCCAAAATATTATAAGAATGGAAATCGACCAAAAAAAGGGATTATATGTGCCAATCATCAATGGGGAATGTGATGAATGCATGAAATGCATTAGAGTTTGCCCTGGGATTGGTGTAGACTTCAGAGAACTTAACGATGATATTTTTGGGAAACAACCAAAAAATTTACTAATTGGAAACTACAAGGGCTGTTACATTGGCTATTCATTAAATGAAAAATTAAGGTACAATTCATCTTCGGGAGGTATGATAACTCAAATCTTATTATACCTACTTGAAAAAAATTTTATTGATGGTGCGCTCGTAACCCGTATGAATCCCAAAAAACCCTTTGAACCTGAACCATTCATAGCCCGCACAACACAAGAAATAAAGGAATCAAAAGGATCCAAATATTGCCCAGTACCAGCAAACGTCGCATTAAAAGAAATACTCAAAACCCCAGGAAAATATGCCATTGTGGGCTTACCATGCCACATACATGGAATAAGAAAAGCAGAAAAGATCAACAGAAAATTAAAAAAAAGGATAAAGTACCATCTTGGCATATTCTGCAATCATACACCTAGTTTCAAGGCAACAGAATTCCTACTTAAAAAACTTAACGTCAAAAAAGAAGAAGTTAAAAATATAATTTATCGTGGAGAAGGCTGGCCGGGAAAATTAAAAATTGAAACAAAATCAGGTGGCAGAATCAGAATATTATTATCTGATTATTGGGGATCCGGATTTGGGCAACTTTTTGTCCCCAAAAGATGCGAACTTTGCGTTGACCATATGGCAGAGCTTTCTGATATTTCTTTTGGAGACCCGTGGTTGGCCGAATTTGCAAGTGAAAGAAAGGGTAAGACCCTTATCATAGCCAGAAAAAACTCTAAAATCCTCAAGAACATGAAGAACAAGGAAATTTGTGAAATAGAACCTATCGAGCCTGAAAAGGTTATTCTCTCGCAAATCTACAATTTATATGTGAAGAAAAAATTACACAGGAATTCTCTGTATGATGGTAATTTTCCTAGAATGGATTTTATTGATAGCATAATAGCCTTTTTTGAACCCTCAAAGTTGAAGATTCCATGGATACTTAAAAAAAGATACATATTTTTATATTCTCTTATCGCATCTTTAAAAGCCAGAATAGATTTTCTAGGAAAGTTGTGAATCGCATAATTTCTTTAATAATTTCCCATTCTTTAGAGCTTTTTGTTTTATTTCAGGGATTTTTTTTCGAAGATGTTCAGTTATTTTCTCCCTGTTTTTCCATGCCAGCATAATCTTCTCAATTAATATCTCAGAATTCAACTTTTCTAAATCGATTACGTACTCTTGAAGGTTGAGCATTTCGCCGATTATCCCATGCATTTTATGACTGTATGCTATTCCCACAGTTGGCACAAACATCGATGTTGATGCTATTGTAGCATGCATCCTGGCCCCTATGAAAAGATCACAGTTTCCTATGATTGATTTTATTTCTTCAGGGGTATAATCTCCTTTTATTATATTTACATGTTTTTTATTTTTTATTTTGGAGTATGTGAGTGATGATACGCTTCTATCATCAAAACCTTCAGATATTACATGTGGTATCAGCACAACATTTACGTCAAGTTCTTCAATTAAATGATCTATTAGTTGAGCATGAATATTGAGATATTCATTGGATTTGTCTCCTAAGATATCATAACAGTGCTGGCTCATGTTTATCCCAACTAATTTTTTGTCAGTTGGAATCCTCTCATTATTTAATATTTCAATTAGGGTATCTTCCTTTGCGCTAGGGAGAAGAAAAGCAGGATCCGCCCCTATATAAACCCTTTGATACCTAACTTTTCAAGATATTGGGCAGTTATATTCTCTCTTATTATAATAAGGTCGATAAAACTAAACGCTATCTTGGCAATTATCTTGGTTAAAATGCTGCTAAAAGGGCCTAATGATTGAGCATAGATAACATAGGGCTTTCTTAAAAGGCCTTTATAAATAATAAGATCATATAATAAACCAAAAATCGTAAGTTTGCCATAATCATCGGATATCGTATCGCCGCTGAGATCTAAAACGCAATCAAAATCATTTTTATCTTTATAAGCTTTAAAAACGCGCAACTTTGAATTACTTAAAAATCGGATTTTTTTACAATTTCTTTTGTCATCTGCTGGATGAGGACTAGTACTTACAAATGAAGGTCTTTCAAAAAATATTTTTAAAGTTAAAATAGTACTTTTCAAAATAGCGGCGGTTCCCTTGTTCCGTGAACACTCAGCACCTTTAAGTAGGAATTTCATTGACTCACCACGTATTCAATGGCTTTTTTGAATCCTTCAACCATTTTTTCATAGGTAAAACCTTTTTTTATTATCCTTTTTGATTCTTTCCCCATTTTTTCTTGTAGTCTAGGATCGTTAATTATCGTTTTTATTGCTTTATATAATTCATCAACATTCTTTTCAGGCACCATGAAACCATTGACACCATTTTGGATAAGGTCATATGCTCCACCAACTGCATCTGTTGCAATTACAGGCTTACCATGTAACATTGCTTCATTCAATACAAAAACCCATGGATCACCCATTTCATCACTAATTGAAGGTACAACCACAACACTAGCCCTAGAATAATACTTGTACAAATTATCCTGGGAAACTTTACCAACAAAAATTATGTTATTTGATCCATGTGCAAGCCTTTTCAATTTTTCCTCTTCTTCCCCATATCCTATAATCATCAATGATGCTTCGGGGTCATTGATTTTTTGGAATGCTTTGATAAGATAATCAACACCTTTACGTTTTATGAGACGACCCACATATAATACAATCTTTTTATCAGTGGCGTGGGAATCAGCTATTTTGAGAGTTGTTGCATTAGGCGCTATAAAGACTTTATCTGGATCTCCGCAGATCTCTATGAAATATCTTTTATGGATGCTTCCGGGTACCACTATGGCATCTGCAAGAATACAGAAGAATTTGACAATGGGACTTATAAGTTTCCGTTTAAATGAGAATCCCCAATTCCAGTCTTCATGGAATAAAATAATCTTTTTACCTTTTAATTTTCCAATAATATAAACTATCAAACTCCTAAAGATTTCAGGTATAGAATCCCAAGATCCGCCTATTATCACATCATAGTCTAATTGCACCAATTCTTCTATTAGATCATCTATGCCATTGAGAATTTTATAATTTAAGCCTTTCAAACCTTTTAAAGCCTTCTCATATGATTCGTCATATATTTCCCCAATTAGGTTAAAGTCTGTAAAAAGGAACTTGACATTGAATAATTCATTTAATCTCTTAAAGAATGGTATTCTATACCACATTGCCGTGTTATGGATGAAGAGGATTCTCATAGCTTCACCTCGTAATATGCATATTTCTTATTCTTGCCTGTTTGGATCTTATCGTCTTTTAATAAATTTAATTTTTGCAAGGATCTCTTCAATTGATCTTTTGCCTCTGATTGCGGACTTTTCTTTCCCCTTTTTGCTTCTAAGAATAATACTCTCATGCCATTTTTATCGGTTAGTAATGATAGAGCATCGAATTCGCAAATATCTTGACCATCCTGGTTTTCTACTCTTACCTCTTCTTTTATTTTTATACTATGGCCTATGATACCCTTATCTACTTTCTCTTTTATTATTTTCTTTAATGATTCTAATTCGTACTTTTTACTTTCATCATTTTCTTTATTAAGCCATTCCTTGACCTTCTTTTTGAGACTTTCTCTTTTACCTGCAGAGATCCTGTCAATGGCGAAATAGAATGTTTTTAAAGATTTTGATTCGAATAGGGTGTTTATTGCAAATTTGAAAAGGCATGGAAAAAGTTGTTCATCGAGCACTTCCTTAATCCTTTTATTACTAGAAATATCTATAATTCTTGAAGTAAATTCTTTTATTATTTGCCAAATGTTTTGTTCTTGGAAAATCGATAAGTTTACCGCGATATGTTTTTTGTTAGAGCCTGGCTGATAAATCATCATTGCCTCTTTTTGCCAATTTTTATTTAACTCATCTTCAAGCTCATAAAAATCCTTGTTCATTTCCCCAATCATTTCATCAATGTCTTGACCGGCATGATTTAAGTCAAGAAGAACATGGAAAGTAAGTAGAGGGTTATATCTCTTGGGATAAAACATAGTCTCGTCCTTCAAGAGTTTAAATAAATCCTTCTCATAGTCTTTGAATGTCCTTTCGACTTCTTTAGAAACAACTTTTTTAGAATGTATGCCCAGTTGAGTTATTGTATCCTTGGAATGATACAATGCTACAGATAGGAAATCTTCGCATGCTTGTAAAGTTTTATCAAGTTGACTTCCTGGCTCCATTATCAAATCTTTGTAATTGTCAAAATTTAAAAGGATCTTAGAAACATCAAAACTTATCGGAGACTTGACGTATTTCGAATCAAGGAATATATAAGCCAAACGTCTAACCATTCTAAAATACGATTTCAATTTTTTAATCTTCTTAGCCAGTTTCACCTCATTTGAATTTGGTGAAGCAGATTTCAACTCTTTTTCACTCTTCTCCGGTTTCCAATACCAGTATATCAACCCAGGGATAACTTTCGACAACTGCTCATTTAACCTCTCATTTAAAAGTATTGATGATAAAAGTTTAGGCAATTCAAAAATATTCCTCTTTTCTATAACTTCATCAAAATACTTTTTAATTTTCTCAGGAACTTTTTCTCTTAATCTTTCCCTTAATTCCTCCTCATTTACCAAAGCTGACAATAAGCCCCGCATTGTAGCGAAAGTGCCTGGAAGATGTCCAATGTTAAAAAGAAAAACCCATAGTTGTAAAATTTCAGCACCACTCAACTTTTCCCCTTCAACTTCAACGTTACCTAAATTTCCTATATTTTCACGTATTTTGTTGATTAAATGGAGTTGAAGTAAAACATAATCCCATCTTGTATGTGAGGCGGAAGGTTCAACTTGTGTGATCACTCCAAGCTGCTCAATTTTCCTTAGTTTACTAAACTGGTTTATTTTTAAGACTTCGATATAATTCACCAGCCAGACCATCATTACTCTTATCCTACAATTAAGTGCCGGCAAAATATTCATTTATAACCTCTGTCATTTTTTTATCATCCAAATAGAATCATTGACCCTCCATTATCATATATGGTACTCTTATCCGTGAGTAACCAGAAATATTTTGTTAATGGCTCCACATTATCCATTTCCAATCTACCATTAATAAATCGTGGAGGCCTACCTGGAGTATCTTTAAATACAAGTTCCTCATTTATATTTAAATGTCTTAAATAGATGTAATCTCCTTTTTGGAATGGGCCAGTATTATTAAAGAAAAAGTGATCTGTTTTAGGTTTTTTGTTGAAGCCCAGAAGGATTCTATGGTCGCCTACTCTGTCGGTGTGTATGGTTGCGCTTTTGTTGCCATAGTTGTTTAGCCATTGTGCGCCTGTGACTTCACTGTCATAGATGAATGTTTCATATCTTCGCTCACCACCACTGTCGTAGGCATAGGAGTATGGGATGCCAAAAAGCTCATATTGAAGATAATTTGTACATATAAATCCAAGGATTAAAAGTGCCAGTATCAGAGTTCTCATTAACTTTTCTCGTTCAAATGGCATCCTAAACTTCTTCGCATAATCTACAATAAACTTGACTCCGATTATGAAACAAGGGGCCAGGATTACCAGTAATTGTGAAAAGAGCCTTGTACCACCATAAGCCTTCGATACATATGGTAGGATGACAAATGAGGCAAGAATAGCCAATATAACAATGGTAGAGGCGATATACTCATCACTTACCCCATATTTTTTTCGATACTCTGATTTAAAGAATAATCCTAAAACTCCAATGCCAATAAGAGCGAATATAACGTCATGGACAAATGTACTCAAAAAGTTGGGTATGTGGGCTATTCCAATGCCAAGAACAGCCTGCTCTGAATAATTCCTAAGATCTAGGGAGAAGAAATTCGCCATACTCCTAAATGTCTCTATAATAACATTTGAAACATCCCTAAATTGTGGACCTGTTACCTGCGCATACCATAAGAATATGATAACAAAGAATAGGAGAGCCAGATTCTTATTAGAAAATGTTCTCGAATATTTCCATGGAAAATGGAATCTGCCTTTTAGGTGCTTGCTTGCCCATATAATAAATGGTGGTATCGCCACGACAGCAAAAAAAACATAACTTGATGTATAATGGGAAAATACCGTTGCCAGGATAAATATTATGAATAGGATCTTCTTGTAGGATTCTTTTATTGGAATTGTTAAGGTCATGATTGCAGTGGCGAAAAAAAGAAATGCAATAAGCTGACGAGCATATTGTCCCATATAAGTATAAGCGAATTGAAACATTAAAAGTAATGTTGCATAAAATGCAAATTCTCTACTTTTAAGGATGCGTCTCGCGAAAACATACATAGGAACAGGTACAATGGCCCCTATCAGAAGATAATAAAACTTAAATATGAGAGTAGGGGGCACTCCCAACAAATATTTATAAATAGCAGGTAATATTGTGATGCTCAAACAACTATTGTATGAATGATAGGGATCATGGATATCCCAATGATGATTGAGTAGGCTTGTCTTAAAACAATAATATTCCATGTGTATGTCTCTTCCAATGATATAATTAGATGGTAGAATATTCAAGGCGAGGAGAGAAAATCCAATACAATATAAAGTGATGGGATAAACAAAAGGGTGTACTTTGTCTCTTTCCATTGCAAGAATAAGAATATACACTGGTATACTAATTAACATGAAAAGCAAAATAAGATTAATAGAATATATATTCATAATATAGGATCCGAGGACTGTTAAAATTGGTAAAAAGAGAGGAAAAAACACAATCGGGTGGGAAAATACACTCTTCCACTCTTTTCCAAGGGAAAAGCTAATATCCCCCGTTTTTCTAAAACAAAAAAACAATAAGATAAGCACAAGGATATTCAATGAGACTAACAAGGGTACCAAACTTAAAGGTCTTAAAACTAAGGGGTATAGGCTATTCACAAAAAGTCCTGTGAGCATAATAAAAGCAAGACTTAACCCAACAGACAAACTAAACTTCTCAATAAGTCTAATGTTAAAACCTTTAACTAACAAATAACCTGGGACTATACTAAAGAATAGGAAGGGTAAAGATTGCCTTAAAAAAGGGATATTAGTTACAATACTGATATCTGTGAGTATTAATAGTATTAGGATGTAGAGTATGTCTCGTTTCACTGTTTCTTCCTCCATGCATGGATCAAACCTATGCTATAATTGCCCCTTAAATTTACTTGAAATCCCTCAGATTTTAACTTCTTTATTATCTCTAGTGGTGTTTTTTTTGTGGGTTGTGGATGATATTCTAATATTATTTCTTTGAATGGTGATAATTGTGCTTCCTCTAAGATTTCGTATTCGCAGCCTTCACAATCCAATTTTAATCCTTGGGGAACTATTTTATATTTTTCTATTATTTCATTTAGTGTAGTGGAATCTACAGTTATCCTGTTTTCACCTTTTGTATATAGGGAGGCTATATGGCTTTCTCCTGTTATATCTAGTTTGATTTTCCCTTTTTTGGTTGATACTGCTTTGTTTATGTAATGGATTTTCCTTGCAAGATGAAGATTGAGTTTAAGATTTTCTTCTCCGATTTTATATATTTTAGGGTTAGGTTCAAATGCATAAACAGTATATCCTTCTTTTGCAAGATAAAGGCTACTGTCAGCGACTGAGGCCCCAATATCCAATACAATATCGCCCTGCTTTAGCTTTGCAAACTTGTAATTTTCCAACACAAAAACCTCCAATAAAATAAAGAGAGGTATTAAATTCTTTATCTTCACATCACCAACTTCTATCATGTCCTTATCTTTTTGTGCAATTATATGGGAAAGTTTTTTCCGCTGCTCAAAGCCCAAATCCATGGAACATACGCTTACGAGTGTCTGAAAAAAATTATTTTTCAAATCATCCTTTCTAACTCTTATTTTACCCAAATATTTTAAATTTAAAGTACATTCATTGAAAAAGCCAAGATAAAACATGAAAGCCTTCAAAGGATTCCTAATTGCCTTGAAAACCTTTTTAGCACCCATGAGAGTATAATATGACAACCATACTGGGCTCCTGGGATGCATCAATTTACTTGCAAATATTCTCTCAAAACGCAATTTTCATCCCCCTTCTTCTATTAGACCCTTATAGATTTTCTCTAAACTACTCATATGCCTTTTTATATCATATTTTTTACTTGATTTGCGTGCTCCCTTTTCCAATTTCCTGAGAATCTTTGGATTTTCTGAAATTTCATTTAATATATTTGCAAGTTCATCCACATTTCCAGGTTCGAATAAAAAACCATTATAACCATCTCTGACAAGTTCTGGTACCCCCCCAATCCCACTTGCAACTACAGGCGTTGAACAAATAAAACTCTCATATACTACCATAGGGGAATTGTCATACCATATTGATGGCACGACCGTGACATTCGCCATCCTATACATGTCCATGAGTCTCTTCCCACGAAGAAAACCATGGAATATAACCCTCTTATCGTCCCTTGCAAGCTTTCTCATTTCTTCAAAATACGGGCCTTTTCCGACAATGTGAAGCCTTAGATTTTCTCCTTTTACTTTTTGGAATGCTTTAATGAGTATATGGGGGCCTTTATGCTTTGAAAGTGATCCGACAAATAGTATGTCAATTGTATCGTAGGTTTTCTTGTTGTTTTCATCTTTTAGTTCTATTGGGTTGGGGAGCACAATTTTTTTAGAATCTTTGAATAGGCCTTTGGATTCAAATTTTTTGAGCACGAATTTTGATGGTGCTGTGACGATGTCTGGTTTTTTATCTATGAGGAGTCTTTGGATTTGGTTATAGATTTTGCATGGAAAATTTTGCTCCTCGCATATTTGGTCTTTTCCATTGAGAAGATTGCTCCTTATACAGATAGTTGAATAGTCATGTGCCGTGAAAACAAGGGGCATATTGAGATCCTTTACCAGTTTGAAGGATAAAGTGGATAATCCTTTATAGTTGTGTATATGGACTATGTCTGGCGCTTCTTTCTCTAATATTTCTTTGATCTTTTTGTAGGCGTTTATATTGATTAAGTCTATGAGGTGCCATAGTATTCTCCTGGTAAGATTCTGCTTGTGGAAATTTATGATAGGATAGATGTTGAGTGGAAGCCTATATATTTTGATGTTGTTGGCCATAGTTTGGGGTTTATTTTTGTCATTGCTTGTGATTATGATAATTTCATGGCCTCTTCTGGCCATTTCTGTGGCGATTTTTTCTACTACGATCTCGGCGCCACCTAACACCATTGGAGGATACAAATTTGAAATATAACATATTTTCATGGTTTTATCCTTTTGCTATTATGATAAGTGCCCCACTAAATTTCCTCAGTATGGGTATTCTTTGATTTTTTCTTCTATTTTCTCAATCTTATTAGTTTTTGTGGTGTGGATTTTTTTGGGATGAGAAGTTGTAATTGTAACAAGTCACTTTCTCGTAGCTCAATTCATTTAATGCATTTTTTTAATTTCCATTTCATGAAAGAGGTTTCCTTCACATCCTCGTTTCTGAATTTGAGCTTATTTAATCCTTCTTATAGGGTTGTATTGGGTTCTGAGATAAGATAAGGTCACTTGAAACACGTTTCATTTTCTTTTAAGCACTTTAGAGGCGGGAACATGGTGAAGTACATCGATTATAACTGCAATATCAAATTCTTTTTCCGAGAATTTTCCTATACGCAACAAATTTACAAAATTATGACACTCTTTAAAATTTTTGCGAACCTTATCATCGTTTTGGAAATATCTAAACCAACAATCTTGGCCCATACCTCTGTATATTTATAGGTGAAAATCCCACTTCTACATCCTCATCAAGCACTCTTTTCCCACTAAAATTATAATGCTTGGTTAAATCAAAAGTCTTTTTCCACCGGGTATTCCCATTCACTTCTACTGTTTTTTAATTCATCTTTTTCATCCAAATGTTTCTCTCACAATCTTCTTTCCCCTTTCAACTTGATCCATAAACAACCCTCTCAAAAACCTTTTCTGTTATCTTAGCTACTCTGTCCCATGTATAATTTTTTTGAACCATTTTTCTGCCTTTGGATCCCATCTTCTTTGCAAGTCTTTCATCCTCTAATAACCTTTCCATGGCATTTGCAAGGGCATTAGGATCTCCTGGAGGTACAAGTAGGCCTGTTTCACCATCTCTTATAACATATTTTATTCCCCCAATTTTTGATCCTATCACTGGTTTTCCACATGCATTAGCCTCTATTAAGACCATCCCAAAGCCTTCTTGGATTGTGGTTGAGGGTAGGACGAGTAGTTCAGAGTTTCTATATAAATTTATGAGTATTTCCTCTTTGATGAAACCTGTGAATATAACTTTATTGGCTATGTTTAGCTTTTGGCAATATTTTCTATATTGGGGGATCATGTTGCCCTTACCAACCATTATGAGACATGTTTTATCAAAATTTAATCTTTTAAATGCTTCTATGAGGGTTTTAACGCCTTTATGTGTGGTTGATTTGTCCATAACACCGACAAAGAGTATTATCTTATAATCTGGGGGTATCCCATATTTTTCATGTATGGGTATATTTGGGGTTTTCTTGTATTTTTCCAAGTCAACACCTGGGGGTACCCAGACCACCTTTTCCTTGAACCTGGTCAAGATAGGGGATTCTCTATAACAATAAGGTGAGGGGGTGACTATCTTATCAACGATATTCAAGGTTATCTTATTTAGAGTATAGTTATAGAGGGTGGACATGATTCTCAAGAGCCCAGTTCCATAGATGTCATTATGCCATGTGAGAACTGAGGGTAGTTTACAAATTTTACATGCTAAGGCTGCCATATCCGGGAAATATGGAAGGTAATAATTGATATTGCACAAATCAAAATCATTCTTTTTTATGAAGGATACCATATCCCTAAGGGCTGTTAAACTTATTGGGGTTGTTGAAATCTTGAAATGATGCCCCAAAACACCTATATTAAAGTCACTATCAATGTTTGGAGGGTTACTGAGATCTTTTGTCGTGCATAAGATGGTGATTTCATGTTCTTTTGAAAGTTTCTTGGCTATCTGGTACATGTAGAATTCTGCGCCTCCACCTTCTGGATAAAAGTAGGGGGATATCATGAGTATTTTCACGCTGACCCTCCAAGATACTTTAAGAACATTCTAGCCGAATATATTAACCTTTGGAGTTCGTGGATGCCATTTTTTCGCAGTATTTGGTGTATTGCAATCCTAAAATAGGAAGGTGAAATATAGTAGTCTTTTAGTATCTTGTTGACTTCTTCTGTTATTTCATCTTCTGTAAGTTTTGGGTATCTTATTATGGATTTTTGGTGTCCGTTCTCGTCAAGGTACTCATTAGGGTCGCTGGTTACAAGGTAACCGTTTTTATAGCACCATTCATAAAATTCTGTGCCAGGGAATGGGGAGGCAACTGAAACCTGGAGTATATCAGGTTTTATCTCCCATATAAGCTTTTTCGTGTTTTTGATTGTTTCTCGTGTTTCACCAGGCAAACCAATAATGAAATCTCCATGTACGAGTAGCCCAGCCTTTTTAGCATCCTCTGAGAATTTTTTTATATCATCTACCGTGATCCCCTTCTTGACATTTTCTAGGATACTGTTGTTTCCTGATTCAAAACCTACAATGAGAAGTCTACAGTTCGCTTTTTTCATCTCCCTCATGGTTTCATAATCTAGGCCGACTCTTGCATTACATGCCCATGTTATCTTAAGATCTCTTTCTTCATACTCTTTGCAGAATCTTAAAACTCTCTTTTTGTTTATGGTGAAGGTGTCATCCTCGAAGAATACTTCCTTTACCTCTGGCAGGTTTTTTTCTATCCATTCAAGTTCATCAAGGACATTTTCTATGCTCCTTACACGGTATTTCCTCCCCATGAGTGTATGGGGCCATGAACAGAATGTACATTGAAATGGGCATCCTCTCCCGGTGAATATTTGCACTTCAGGGTATAGTGAGCTTCCAAGGAAGTAATCTTTGATGTTGAGGAACTTTTTATAAATTTTTGAAACGAATGGTATCCTGTCAAGGTCTTCTGATGTGGAAAGTTCCCTGTCTGGGTTATGGATGATCCTCCCATCCTTCTTGTATGAAATGCCCTTTACATGGGATATATCATCCTGGGATTCTAATTTTTCTGCAAGTTCATGGAGGGTGAAATCGTATTCATATCTCGTAACGATATCTACACCGGGGCTTTGGAGTATTTTATCTGAAAATTGGGATCCTGGCGGCCCTACCAATATGATCCTGGCATCATAGTTTTGTTTTATGTATTCTGCAATTTTGATGTCGTTTTGGAGGCTGGGAAAACTGCTATCCATCACTATCAATTCTGGTTGAAATTTTTCTATATCTCTTAGGACGTCTTTTTTGTCCCAGTTCCATGCTGGTGCATCCACGAGCTTGATCTTGTGGTATTTATCAAGGAGGGCCGCAGCATATGATAACCATATGGGGTAATAGAGTGTTCCACCTCGTCCAGTGTCCTGCCATCTCATCCCACGCCCAAAATGTGGCATATAAGGAGGATTTAAAAAATAGATCTTCATCTGAAGACACCCCTGATCATCCCTACCCCATATAAGAATATCCAAAGGTTAACAAGGCCAAAAAAGGTTAAGGTTTGACACTCTGAATTACGTGTATACAATAATGCCACAATAAACACTCCCACTATGTGAAATAGTAATATTGTGGAAAGTATAAAGAGAAAAAGTTTGCTGTAGATTAAGAGGATTAATAGTGCCAGGATCAGTATTATATATGTTGGTGGTGCGAGGTGGAACCAACGGGCCATCTTTGGGTGGATTTTGGTTGATTGCATCCTCCCAAGCCCATAATAGTATGCCATGCTCATATATTTTTTCCAGTTGGCCCTGCGGTAATGTTTTACTCGTGCAAATGGTGTATAGATTATCTTGTAGCCTTTTTTTCTTATCCTATAATCTAATTCTTCATCATCTGTTGTTATGAGGTTATGGTTGAAGCCTCCAACCTCCTCTAGTACGCTTTTACGATACATTACATTACATGTGGGGTTGTGGTATATTTCATGTATCTTTTCGCCTTGGTAGGCGTATCTTGCACCTGGTTTGCTCAGAAATGATAGTGCCAATCCAACACATCTTGCAAAGGGTTTATCATCCTCTGGTGTGATATTAGGTCCTCCGACGGCTGCCACGTTATCATCGAATGGTTCGAGGAGCCTTTTTATCCAATCTTTCTCCACCACACAATCTGCGTCTGTGAAGGCTATGAAATCTCCCTTGGCTTTCTTGTATCCGATTTCCCGGGCTTTTGAAACCCCTACACCCTCTGTTTCAATGTATTGGTAATTGAATGACCATTTTGTATTGAGTATGATATCCTTTGTGTTATCTGTTGACCCATCATTCACTATAACTACTTCTAATAGTTTTTCTGGATAGTCTAGTTTTTCTATTGCGCGGAGGCAACGTTTAAGGATTTTAGCCTCATTTCTCATTGGTATAACCACTGAAACACTTGGGAGCATTTGCAACACCTTCAACTACCTGGGGGTGGAGAATTTCCTTTTTAGCATGTATTTTATGTGTCTCCAGCCGTCTTTGAATGAGTGGAGTTTGGCTTCTCCTTCTCGTCTTCTGTATGGTATGGGTATTTGTTTGATTTTCAGGTTTTTTTCTGTGGCTTCTATGACCATTTCTATGGCGAATTCCATCCCAGGCGCCCCTAGATCTAATCTTTGGAGGGCCTCTCTTGTGATGGCTCTCATGCCACAATGAGTGTCTCTTATATTGTTTTTGAATAATATGTTGAGCATTTTTGAAAGGAGGGGGTTTCCTATGTATCTGTGGAGGGCTGGCATCGCATCAGCCTCCATCATACCATTTAACCGGTCTCCTATCACGAAATCGTATCCTTTGAGTATCTCTTTTATGAATATTGGTGTCATTTCGAATGGGTAGGTGAAGTCAGCGTCTCCCATGACTATAATATCTCCTTGGGCTTCTTGGAATCCTCTCTGATATGCGTTGCCATAGCCCCTTTTTTCTTCTCTCACGACTCTTGCACCGGCTTTTGCCGCTTCACTAGCAGTATTATCCTCTGATGCATTATCAACAACAATTATTTCGACCTGGAACCCCATTTTTTTAAGTTCATTGATAGGAATTGAATCTACGGTTTTTCCTACCAAGCCTTCTTCATTGAAAGCTGGAATCACAACTGAGATCAACATTGAAAATACACGCCCCCAGTGGATTTTTTTCTGTTATTTGATAAATTGAATTTTCCATAAGAAGATTGGATATAATCCTTTATTTATTCGATTATGGGGATTATTGATTTTTCTTCTATAGACTGGTATAAAAGTGACATCATCCATCATCGAAATGATATTCAACGGAGGCATTCTTTATAACTCCCCTTATATTGTTTTTTTTTTTTTTTTTTTTTTTTTTTAAAAATTTTAACCAAAGGTTTAAGGTTTTTTATTTTATTTTTTTTATTTTTTTTTTTTTTAATTTTTGTGTTAAAAAAAAATTTTTTTTATATTATAAAA